>DASSPI010000139.1:0-4428 GCA_035699705.1 Xanthobacteraceae bacterium | reverse complement strand
CAGATTCTCGACGATCTCCACCACCACGTCATAGACGATGTCGCTGAGGCTTTCACCCGCGGCGTTGGCTTCCGGGATGCCGGTGAGCTCGATCTCCGGATCGGCGAGAAGCTCGCCCTGCTCGCTCAGCGCCAGTGCAATGGAGACGATGCCGGCGAAGCTCAGCCGCCGCCGATCCGGAATCGTGCGCGCCTGCGCGTCGACCAGGATCCTGCCGTCTTTGTAGAAGCGTCCGACCGGCACCTCGTCGATGATCGCCGGCCCGTTCGGCGCCAACCGCACCATGTCTCCATCCAGGCAGGTGGCGACTTTCGGCACGCCCACACGCCGCGCCAGAGCGGCATGTTCCGCCATGTGCAGCGCCTCGCCGTGTACCGGCAGCACGATCTGCGGCCGCACCCAGCGCAGCATGTCCTCCAGCTCGGCCTGGCGCGGATGGCCCGAGACGTGGACGAGGTGAGTGCGGTCGGTGATCACCTCCACGCCGCGCACGACCAGGCCGTTGATCACGCCGGCGACAGCCTTTTCATTGCCGGGTATGGCGCGCGAGGAAAAGATCACGCGGTCGCCGCGGTTGAAGGTAACTTCGGGATGATCATCGCGCGCGATGCGCGAGAGCGCGGAGCGCGGCTCGCCCTGGCTGCCGGTGCAAAGCGCCACCACCTTGTCGGGCGGCAGATAGCCGTAGGTATCGAGGCTGCGGAAGGGCTGCACGCCCTCGAAATATCCGGTCTCGCGCGCGACCTGCACAATGCGTTCCATCGCCCGGCCGACCACCACCACCTCGCGGCCGCAGGCGCGCGCGGCGTCGGCCACACTGCGCAGGCGTGAGACATTGGAGGCAAAGGTCGTGACCGCGACCCGCGCGGGCGCGTTCCCGATCAATTCGGCAAGCGATTTGCTCACATCGGCTTCCGACGGCGAGCGCCCTTCCCGCACGGCATTGGTGGAGTCGCCGATGAGCGCGAGCACGCCTTCGTCGCCGACGGCCTTCAGCTTCGCTTCGTCGGTCGGCAGACCGACCACCGGCGTGGCATCTATCTTCCAGTCGCCGGTATGCAGGACCGTGCCCGAAGCGGTGCGTATGATCAGCGCATGGGATTCCGGAATGGAATGCGCGACGGCGACATACTCCACATCGAACGGTCCGACGGTGATGCGCCCGCCCGCCGGAACGATGGTGACCGGGATTTCCGGGGCGCCCGGCTCGCCCTGCCGCTTGGCTTCCAGCAACGCGGCGGTGAAAGGCGTGGCATAGATCGGCACCTTGAGCCGCGGCCACAGATCGATGATCGCGCCGATGTGGTCCTCGTGCCCGTGGGTGATGACGAGGCCGACGAGATTTTTGCGCTCCTCCACCAGAAAGCGGATGTCGGGCAGCACGAGATCGACGCCGGGCACATGTTCTTCGGAGGCAAAACCGATGCCGCAGTCGACCGCGAGCCAGGTGCGGCGGCGCTCGTCACCCAGCCCATAGATGGACAGGTTCATGCCGATTTCGCCGACCCCGCCGAGCGGAACGAAAACAAGTTCTTGTACGGGATCCGCCATGATCGTTATCGCGCCGCCTGCGCTTGGCCGCCGTGTTCAAGTCCAAACACTTCGCCCGCAGCGACGGTTTCAATGCGGCCATCGCGCAGACGAAGCATCAGGTGACCGTTATGGTCGATATTCTCGAATTTCCCGGTCAGTTCCTGGGCCGGCAGGCGCACCAGAATGGGATGCCCGACTCCGGGACATGCGTCCAGCCAGTCCTGGCGGATCGCCGCGAAGCCTTTGCCCGTTTCCCATTGCTGCAGCCGGAGCAGCATATGTTTCGACAAGGCTGCCAACAGCTGTTCCAGCGAAACCGCGATGCCGGACGATTTCAGGTCGGTCACGTTCGGCATTTGCGCCGGGTGATGCGCGCAATTGATGCCGATACCGATCACCGCCCAGGGATTCTCCGCCTCGACCAGGATACCGGCGAATTTTGCGTTCCCCAGTTGCACGTCGTTCGGCCACTTCAGCGCGAGGCGGGAGGTCATGTTCGGCGCAAGCTCACTGACCGAGTCATGGACGGCAAGCGCGGCGACAAAAGCCAGTTCCCCGGCCCGGCCCGGCGGCACATCCGAAAGCAGCAGGCTGGCGTAGAGATTACCGGGCTCTGATATCCAGCTGTTGCCGCGCCGGCCGCGGCCGGCGGTTTGCGCCCTGGCAATGATCCAGAGCGGGCCGCGCGCGCCCGCGCGCGCCAGCGCGCAGGCCTCGCTGTTGGTGGAGCCGATGGTGTCGTGAATGATCAGTTCGAAACCGGCAGCCGCAGCGGATGGGTCAAGCTGCATTGCCTAGAACAGGGACTTGGCCGCCGCCGCAGCGGCGGCCACCAGCGGCGCAGGAAAGACGAAGAACAGGATGTTGAACAGCCCGCTCACGCCGAGCACGGCCTTCAGCATCCCGGGCATCGGAACGAATCCCGGCGCCGGCTCGTCGAAATACATGATCTTGACGATGAGCAGGTAATAATAGGCGCCAACCACGCTCGCCAGGACGCCGATCACGGCGAGCATGTAAAGGCCGGCCTGCATCGCGGCGAGAAAGACGTAGAATTTGGCGAAGAATCCGGCGAGCGGCGGAATGCCGGCGAGCGAGAACAGCAGCATGGCAAGGAAGAAAGCCATGCCCGGATTGGTGCGCGCCAGGCCCGCAAGGTCGGCGATCTCTTCCACCGGTCCTTCGGCCCGCCGCATCGACAGAATGACGGCGAAGGTACCGAGCGTCATGGCCAGGTAGATCGCCATGTACACCAATACGCCCTGCACGCCTTCCGCCGTTCCGGACGCCAGCCCGATGAGCGCAAAGCCCATATGACCGATGGAGGAATAAGCCATCAGCCGCTTGATGTTGCGCTGGCCGATGGCGGCGAAAGCGCCGAGCAGCATGGAAGCGATCGAGACGAAAACGATGATCTGCTGCCACTGGCTGGCGATGCCGGGGAAGGCGTCCATCGCCGCGCGGATGAAGATCGCGATGGCGGCAATCTTGGGCGAGGCGGCGAAGAAAGTGGTGACCGGCGTCGGCGCGCCTTCGTAAACGTCGGGCGTCCACATATGGAAGGGAACCGCGGAGACCTTGAAACAAAGGCCGGCGAAGAGAAACACCAGGCCGAAGACAAGGCCGATGCCGCCCTGCCCGGCCGCCTGCGCGATGCCGGCAAAGTTGACCGTGCCGGTGAAACCGTAGATCAGCGAGCAGCCGTACAGCAGCATTCCCGACGACAGCGCGCCAAGCACGAAATATTTCAACCCGGCTTCGGAAGCCCGCACGGTGTCGCGCTGGATCGCGGCGAGCACGTAGAGGCAGAGGCTCATCAGCTCGAAGCCGAGATAGAGCGCGATCAGATCGCCGGCGGACACCAGCAGCATCATGCCGAGCGTCGAGAACACCACCAGGATCGGATATTCGAACCGCCGCTCGCCCGCGGCCGCCATGTAGTCCAGCGACATCAAGATCGCGATGGCGGATCCGGCCAGCGCCAGCACCTTCATGAACCGGGCGAACAGATCGACCACGAAGCTGCCGTCGAAGACGACGAGCTTGTCGCCGGGCAGCCACACCACCAGGGCCGCAACGCCGATCAGCAGAAGGACGGAGAGCGCATTGACGGCGCCGGTCGACCGGTCGCCGGCGAAGGCGCCGAGCATCAGCAGCAGCATGCCGCCTGTCGCCAGCGTGATTTCCGGCAACAGCGGCTGCAACGCGAGAAGTTCGGCAGGCAATGTCATGCTCATGGCGCCAAGGCTTTCCCCGCGGTCTCCAGAACGCGGTGATAATTCTCAACCAATTGCTCGACCGAGGCGGCCGAGAGGTCGAGCAGAGGCTTGGGATAGAGCCCGAAGAAGATGGTGCCGAGCACCAGCGGGGCAAGACAGATGATCTCGCGATAATCGAGGTCCCTGATGCCGGCGAGCTCCGGCTTGTCCAGCTTGCCGAAGATGACCTTGCGGGCCAGCCAAAGCGCGTAGGCGGCCGAGAGGATCACGCCCAAGGTCGCGAGGCCCGCGACCCAGGGATTGACCTTGAAGGTGCCGAGCAAGGTGAGGAACTCGCCGACGAAGCCGGAGGTGCCGGGTAGGCCCACATTGGCCAGGGTAAAGATCACGAAAGCCACGGCATAGAGCGGCATACGGTTGACCAACCCGCTATAGGCCGCGATCTCGCGCGTATGCATGCGGTCGTAAACGACGCCGACGCACAAAAACAGCGCGGCCGACACGATCCCGTGCGAGACCATCTGGAACACGCCGCCCGCCACCGCCTGCACATTGGCGGCGAAGATGCCCATGGTGACAAAGCCCATATGCGCGACGGAGGAATAAGCGATCAGCTTCTTCATATCCTCCTGCGCCAGCGCCACCAGCGAAGTGTAGACGATGGCGACGACCGACA
>DASSPI010000138.1:0-3214 GCA_035699705.1 Xanthobacteraceae bacterium | reverse complement strand
GCGCCGAGCGGCGCACGCCCTCGCAGAAAGCCGGCGTGGTCGAGCCGGCCGCGCCGGGCCAGATCCAGCGCATGGAAATAGGCCAGCCCCGTAAGCGACGAATCCACGCGCAAAGGCGCGCGGCCGTGCTTGGCGCGGTAGCTGTTGAGGTCCATCGCCTGGACGGACGAGACCAAGGCTAGGAGGGCAACACCGACGAGGCAGAGGCGCATGGCGAATTTCCCGGTAACGCCGCGCATGATGCGAAGGCGGCGACCCGGTGACAAGCACCTGTTCAGCGCAAGCAAACAAGCCTAGCCTCGCCGCCGGCGGCAGCTACAGCCGGCTGATTCCAATACCCGGGGGCAAATCATGACAATATCGATGGAGGCACTACTCGTCATCCTGCTGGTCGGCCTGGCGGCAGGCTGGCTCGCCGGTCAAGTGGTACAGGGCACCGGCTTTGGGCTCGTCGGCGATATCATCATCGGCATCATCGGTGCCTTCATCGCAAGCTGGCTGTTCCCGACGCTCGGCGTGCGGCTCGGCGGCGGTATCATCGGTACGATCATCGCCGCCGCCATCGGCGCCATTATACTGCTGGTGGTGGTGCGGCTGATCAGGCGCGGCGGCCGCTGGTAGCGCTTTCACCTCTCCCACGCACAAGTCAGATATTCTGGCTTGTGCCCATGATGCGTGCCGATCTCCGGGTAAACCCGAGATCGGGTATGCGTGCCTATCTCCGGGTAAACCCGAGATCGGGTATGCGTGCCAATCTCCGGGTAAACCCGAGATCGGGGTATGCGTGCCAATCTCCGATAAACTCGAAATCGGGTACGGGGAGGGAGGAATTCCGCGTTAGACCCGGGTCGCTTCCTGCTCGCTGGGAATGCGGCCCTCGGGGGTGAGCTGGTCCACCGCCTGCGGCAATTCGCGGCTGAGCCCTTCGAGCAGCTCCTGCCGCGATAACCCGGTCTCCCGCATCAGCCAGCTGATGCGATCCTCGCCCAGCGCCTGCTCCAGCTCGGGCGGCGAGACCGGCTTGTTGGGACCGCGGTTGATCCAGGATTCCGCCTTGTCGCCCTGGCCGTGCTGCTGGAATTGCCTGAGCAGGTCGTTGAGCCCACCGCTCAGCGCGCCGCCGCCGAGCAGCCCGCCGAGCCCGCCGAGCAGCCCGCCGCCCGCGTTGCGCGGGTCCGGCGCGCCGGCATTGCCGCCGTAAGGATTGGCGCCCGGCATCCCGCCGCCGGCGGGGCTGCGCCCGAGCATGTCCGCAAGCCGGCCTTTGCCCTTCAGGGTGCGATAGGCCAGCACGCCCATAAGCGCCATGGTGATCGGGGACATGCCGCCGCGCCCGCGGCCGCCGAACAGTTTGTCGAACATGATGAGATCTCCGGTGTGATGTTCCGGAGGGGTAACGGGGAGGGAGGGGGAAGGTTGCGGAAAAGGATTTGCAGGACAGCCGCTTCAGCAATCCTTTGGAACCGCAACATAAGCGGCGGCGTTCTCTCGTCAGGTAAGTTGCCCACCGCAATAAGGAGAAGAAAATGCGGGCGAAAGGATTGATTTTGCTGGCCGCGACGGCAGCATTTGTGCTGAGCGTCGCGACAGCTGCATCGGCGGCGGAAAAACCCGGCAAGCCGCTGAACAGCAAGCCCACGGTCTCCGATTCGCGCTCCGACGATTGGCGCGAGCGCGCGATGCGGGCGCGCGCGGAATTTGAGCCCGACGGTGCGTCCGTGCGCGGCAGAAGCCGCGCGGTGAATGAGCGCGGCGATCGCCCGGATGGCGACGAAGCCGGCGCCGGCGCGCTCGGCCAGGATCGCGGCGAGGGCGAATAGGCGTTGTGAGTGCGTGGGATGGCCTCGCGCGATCGGATGCGCCGAGCTTTTGCGTTCCGCCGCGAACCTTTGGCCAGGGACGCGCGTTCTCCCGGTATCACCAGGGAGAAACGCGATGGGTATTTTCGGAAAGATCATGTCGGCAATTTTCACCGGTAGCGCACAGGCGCAGCCGGGCGGTGTCGCGCAGCCGCGCGGTGGGGTCGCGCCGGGCACCGCCGGGGCCGGCAGCCCGAATACATCGTCTCCCCCGATCGCGCCGGCCGGCGGCTCGCCGATGGCCAATGTCGATGTCGGCATGACGCTCGACAACCTCGCCAAGGAGAAGAAACAGAAGCTCGACTGGAAACACTCCATCGTCGACCTGATGAAGCTGCTCGATCTCGACAGCAGCCTGTCGGCGCGCAAGGAGCTCGCCAGGGAGCTCAACTATTCCGGCGACATGAATGACTCCGCGACCATGAATATCTGGCTGCATAAGCAGGTGATGGCCAAGCTCGCGGCGAACGGCGGCAAACTGCCGGCAGATTTGAAGGATTAGGCGTCACTGCTTCCCGCAGGTGGGAAGAGTAGCCGAGGCTGCGCAGGAGTGAAGCCTCGGGTTCTTCTGCCGTCCTTGCCCAGGGCTTAGTTTCGTTCTCTATGTTGCGGATAGAGCAGCTCGGTGTAAGGCACCGTCAGGTTGCCGGCCCTGGTAATGCCGGTCTTGTAAGGATTCGGCTGGCCCGCGGCTTCAAAGATGCGGCCGACGCATTGTTCAAAACGGATCGTGAAGCCGGGATGATCCCAGTAAGTCATGCGCTGCACGCCGCTGGAATCGCGCGAGCATCGGGCCTGTACTTCGATCGCGCATGAAGCGAACGGACCCGTGCATTGCTGAGCCGCCGCCGTTTGCGTTCCGCCCACGGAGAAAATCGTGAGCGCGGCGAGAATGGCCGCCATTGGCATCGAGAATTTCATGACAAGCTCCCGGATCGTTATGTCGGCACGCCTCGGCCGAAACAGGGACTTGTCTCATAACACCGGCGCGAGCGTTTTCTTCCTTCTGCCGCGCTGGTAAGCGGCGGCTCCCAGCCATCATCGCCGTGCCTGATCCGGCGAGCCATCTGTCCGCAAATCGCAACGACAACAAGCGCGGGGATGGTATCCCCGCGCGGTTGTGCGCCTGCGCCTCGCCGCCGGAGTTTACTCCAGCGTGCCGGGCATGGGGTTGAAGCGCACCAGGTGCAGCTCAATGCCCTCCGGGAAGACCACTTCAGCATCGACGATCATGACGGAACAAAAGATATCGACCGAGGTGGCAAAGATTTCCGCCTGTCCCTGGTTGATAGCTTCGCCCGGGCTCAGGACCGCGTCTTCGAAGAACATCCTTGTGAAGTGCGTTGACAGCGTCC
>DASSPI010000137.1:0-22440 GCA_035699705.1 Xanthobacteraceae bacterium | reverse complement strand
CAAGACGCAGACGCTGGAAACAAAATCCATCGTGATCGCCACCGGCTCCGACGTGGCGCGGCTGAAGGGCGTGGAGATCGACGAAAAGCGCATCGTGTCGTCCGACGCCGCCATCGCGCTCGACAAGGTGCCGGATCGCCTCTTGGTGATCGGCGCCGGCGTGATCGGGCTCGAGCTCGGCTCGGTCTGGCGGCGGCTCGGATCAAAGGTGACGGTGGTGGAATTCCTCGACGGCGTGCTGCCCGGCATGGACGGCGAAGTGCGCAAGCAGGCGCAGCGCATCTTTGAAAAGCAGGGCATCAGCTTCAAGCTGTCGTCGAAGGTCACCGGCGTCGATGCTTCCGGCAAGACGCTGAAGGCCAAGGTCGAGCCCGCCAAGGGCGGCGCGGCGGAAACCATCGAAGCCGATGTGGTGCTGGTCGCGGTCGGCCGCACGCCTTACACGCAGGGCCTTGGGCTCGAGGAGGCCGGCGTGAAGAAGGACGAGCGCGGCCGCGTCGCGGTCGATGCGCATTTCGCCACCAATGTGCCGGGCATCTACGCCATCGGCGACGCGATTGCCGGGCCGATGCTGGCGCACAAGGCGGAGGATGAGGGCGTCGCGGTGGCGGAAATTTTGGCCGGCCAGGCCGGGCATGTGAACTACGACGTGATCCCGAACGTGGTCTATACCTACCCGGAGATCGCCTCGGTCGGAAAATCCGAAGAGGAATTGAAAGAGGCGGGCGTCGCTTACAACGCCGGCAAATTTCCCTTTACCGCCAACGGCCGCGCCAAGGTCAATCTCACCAGCGAAGGCTTTGTGAAAATTCTGGCCGACGCCAGGACCGACCGCGTGCTCGGCGTGCATATCGTCGGCGCCGACGCCGGCAACATGATCGCGGAAGCCGCGGTGGCGATGGAATTCGGCGGCGCGGCGGAAGACATCGCGCGCACCTGCCACGCGCATCCGACGCTGCCGGAGGCGGTGAAGGAAGCCGCGATGGCCGTCGCCAAGCGCGCGATCCATATGTGAGCTAAACGATAACTAACCTAACTCCTCATCCTGAGGAGCGAACCGAAGGTTCGCGTCTCGAAGGATGCGGCCCGAGCGTCTGCGCTTGGATGCTTTCTGAAGCGCCGCGTAATCTCCGGCGATTAACGCTTTCTTTTTCGCGCGCGACCAACCTTTGATTTGGCGCTCCGCAGTCTCGCGTCCGTGATGCGGTCGAAATAGTTGGAGAACACGAGGACGACCGGACGCCGTGTTGATGTATAGCCGTCAAATGCGCCGGCTTGATGCTCGCCGATGCGCTGCTCCAAATCGGCACGCGTGGTGCCGGTATAAAATGATCCGTCCGAGCACCTAAGAATGTAAAGCCATGCTCCCATGGTGGCCTCATCCTTCGAGACGCCGCCTTCGGCGGCCCTCAGGATGAGGATTATGGCAGAGCGCGTGTCAGTGCTGAAGGTGCGACTCAAGCCCTTGGATGCGCGCTCTTGTAGACCTCGAGCAGCCGCTCGCTGTCGACCGCGGTATAGATCTGCGTCGTCGACAGCGACGCATGGCCGAGCAGTTCCTGGATCGCGCGCAAATCGCCGCCGCGCGCCAGCAGATGCGTGGCGAAGGAATGCCGCAGCGCATGCGGCGTGGCGGTATCGGGCAGGCCGAGCGCCCCGCGCAGCCGCGCCATGGTGAGCTGCAGGATGCGCGGACTGAGCGGGCCGCCGCGCGCGCCGACAAAGAGCGGCCCGGCCTGCGGCAGATCGAACGGGCAGAGCGCGACATAGTCCGCGATCATGCGCAGGATCTGCGGCAGCACCGGCACCATGCGGGTCTTGCCGCCCTTGCCGGTGACGAGGAGCGCGCCGCTCGCTTCGGCGGCGGCAATGGCATCAGGTTTCAGCGACAGCGCCTCCGAGATCCGCAGACCCGAGCCATAGAGCAGCGCCAATACCGCGGCGTCGCGCGCAAAAATCCAGGGCGCGCGCTCTTCGCCGGCGCGCAGATCGGTTTCGGTCATGCGTCTGGCCGCCGCCGCCGCCAGCGGCTTCGGCAGGGTCTTGCTCACCTTCGGCGCCCGCACGGCGGCGAGCGCCGCCACCTTGCCCTTGCCGTTGCGTTCCAGAAAGCGCGCGAACGAGCGCGCCCCTGCCAGCACCCGCATCAGGGAACGCCCGCTGATGCCGGCCGCGCGCCGCGCCGCCATGAAGGCGCGCACGTCCTGCGGCGTCAGCTTGGCCAAATTCTTCAGCGAAGGCGCGCCGCCCAAATGCTCCGCCATGAAGGCGAGGAACTGCCCGATGTCGCGCTGGTAGGCCTCCAGCGTCTTCGGCGACATGCGCCGCTCGGCGCCCAGATGCGTCAGCCAGCGCGTCAGCTCCGCCGCCACGTCGGGCGCGAAGGAAAGGGCTGTTGGTCTTGTCTTCGGCATCGCCTGCCTGCGAAGGGGAGGTGACCGAGAGAAACGAGGAAGACCCGGTGGTGGCACAGAAGGGTCTTGGGTCCCCACACCCGCCCCGCTCGGTCGGCCTGTACCATACGCCGGGCTTCCTTCACTCTTCCTTAAGCGCGGGGAATCGGCCACGCATAGGTCATGGCCAAGCGAACTGTCGATGTTTTGGTGCCGGTGGCGCTCGATAAGGCTTATTCCTATCGGGTGCCGGAAGGCGTGGAGCTGGCTCCGGGCGATCTCGTCTCGGTGCCGCTGGGCGCGACCGACTATACCGGCGTGGTCTGGGGCGAGGGCACGGCGCGGCCGGGACTCGACAACCGGCTGAAGGACATCGAGGAAAAGCTCGACATCCCGCCGTTGAAGCCGGAACTGCGCAGCTTCGTCGACTGGGTTTCCAATTACACGCTCGCCTCGCGCGGCATGGTGCTGCGCATGACGCTGCGCATGGGCGCGCATCTGCCTCCCGAGCGCGAACGCGTGGGCGTGCGGCTGGCCGGCCCGCCGCCGGCGCGCATGACGCCGGCGCGCGCCCGCGTCATCCGGCTGATGCAGGACGGCGTCATGCGCAGCAAGGCCGAGGCGGCGCAGGAAGCCGGCGTCAGCGCAGGCGTGATCGACGGATTGATCGACGAGGAGACGCTGGAAACCGTCGTGCTGCCGCCGCAGCCGGTGACGCAAGAGCCCGACCCGGATTTCGCGCAGCCGGATTTCACCAGCGCGCAGGAACAGGCCGCGGCCTCGCTGCGCGCGAGCGTGCGCGGCGGCGGATTTTCCGCCACCCTGATCGACGGCGTCACCGGCTCGGGCAAGACCGAGGTCTATTACGAGGCGGTGGCGGAAAATCTTAGGCGCGGAAAGCAGACGCTGATCCTGATGCCGGAGATCGCGCTCACCGCGCAGGCGCTTGACCGGTTCAAGGCGCGCTTCGGCACCGCGCCGGCGGAATGGCATTCGCAGCTCGCGCCGCGCAAGCGCGCGCGCACCTGGGCGGGCGTTGCGGCGGGCGAAGTGAAGGTCGTGATCGGCGCGCGCTCGGCGTTGTTTCTGCCTTATGCCGATCTCGGACTGATCATTGTCGATGAGGAGCACGACCCCGCCTATAAGCAGGAAGACGGCGCGCATTATCACGCCCGCGACATGGCGGTGGTGCGTGGCAGCGTGGCGCAGATTCCGATCGTGCTCGCGTCCGCGACGCCGTCGGTGGAAAGCGAAGTCAATGCCCGGCGCGGCCGCTATCGGCGGCTGCATCTGCCGGAGCGTTTCGGGGGGCAGCATCTCCCCGCTATCGAGACGATCGATCTGAAGCGCGAAGGTCCCGCGCGCGGGCGCTTCATCGCGCCGCGGCTGGCGGAGGCGGTGAAGCTCGCGGTGGAGCGCGGCGAGCAGGCGCTCCTCTTCCTCAACCGGCGCGGCTATGCGCCGCTCACGCTCTGCCGCGCCTGCGGCTTCCGCCTGCACTGTCCGAACTGCGACGCCTGGCTGGTGGATCACCGTTTCCGGCGGCGGCTGGTGTGCCACCACTGCGGCTATTCGCTGCCGCCGCCGACCGAATGCCCGAAATGCCAGGCCAAGGACAGTTTCGCCGCGGTCGGCCCCGGCGTGGAGCGGCTGGGCGAGGAAGTGGCGGAGCTGTTTCCCGGCCGCCGCATGCTGGTGCTGTCCAGCGATCTGGTGGAATCGGTGGAGCGCCTGCGGCAGGAGCTCGACGACGTCGCTGAGGGAAAATTCGACATCATCATCGGCACGCAGCTCGTCGCCAAAGGCCATCACTTTCCCAAGCTCAATCTCGTCGGCATCGTCGATGCCGATCTCGGGCTGGGCAACGGCGATCCGCGCGCCTCGGAGCGCACTTTCCAGCTCCTGCACCAGGTCATGGGCCGCGCCGGGCGCGAGGCCGGGCAGGGTCACGGCCTCATTCAGACGCACCAGCCGGAACATCCGGTGATGCGGGCGCTGATTTCCGGCGACCGCGCGGCTTTCTATGACGCGGAAATCGCCGCGCGCGAGCGCGACGGCTATCCGCCGTTCGGCCGGCTGGCGAGCCTGATTATTTCCGGCGGCGACAAGCATGCGGCGGAGAGTTTCGCGCGCAAGCTCGCGATGGCCGCGCCGCGCGAGGAGGAAGTGCGCGTGCTCGGGCCGGCGGAAGCGCCGCTCTCGGTGGTGCGCGGGCGCTACCGGTTCCGGCTCTTGGTGAAATCGCCGCGCGCTTTCGATCTCTCGAATTATCTGCGCGGCTGGCTCGCCGCCGGGCCCAAGGTCAAAGGCAATCTCAAGCTGGAAGTGGACGTCGACCCGCAGAGTTTTCTTTAGCTACTTGCGCCCATGGGCCATGACAATATTGTTGGAAGCCCGGGAGGATAAATCGATGAAAACATTGGCGATCATTTCGCTTGCCGTCTTGACGGCGCTTGGCGCTCATTCCGCGGCGGCGCAGAGCTATCCTTCCAAGCCGGTCAAGATCATCGTCTCGACCTCGCCCGGCGGGGTCACCGACCTCGCGGCGCGCATTCTCGGCCAGCACATCACCGCCAAGACCGGCCAGTCGGTGGTGATCGACAACCGCGCGGGCGCGAGCGGCAACATCGCCATGGACGCGCTCGCAAAATCGGAGCCGGACGGCTACACGCTGGGCGTCGCCAATACCGGCAACATCGTGATCAATCCTTATCTGTTTCCGGCCATGCCCTATGATCCGCTGAAGGATCTGACGCCGGTCGGCGTGCTCGGCACCGTCCCGCTCTTCCTGGTGATGAACAGCAATGTGCCGGCGAAATCGCTGGCGGAGTTCATCGCCTATACCAAGGCCAATCCGGACAAGATCAGCTATGCCTCGGCCGGCGCGGGCACCACGCCCGATCTCGCCGCGCATGAATTTTCCCGCCGCGCCGGATTGAAATTCGTCATGGTGCCGTTCCGCGGCACCGGCCCGGCGGTGCAGGCGGTGCTCGGCGGCGACGTGCATGCCACCTTCGTCTCGATGGGCCCGCATATCGAGTTCGTCCGCCAGGGCAAGCTGCGCGTGCTCGGCGCGGCCACCGCGCAGCGCGCGTCCTATCTGCCGGAGACGCCGACTTTCGCCGAGCAGGGATTCCCCGGCTTCGAAACCGGCACCTGGTTCGCGCTGTTTGCGCCGCGCGGCACGCCGCAGCCGATCGTCGATCAGCTCAACGGTTACGTGCGCACGATGCAGGAGGACCCGGATCTCAAGCGCCGGCTGGAGGCCAATTTCGTCGATCCGGCGATCATGACCGCCGCGGAATTCGCCGCCCTGGTGAAATCCGACGCGGCGAAATGGGAGCGCATCGTGCGCGAAAACAACATTAAGCTGGAGCAGTGATCTCCCGCGCGGTCAGGCGGCGAGCTTGAGCCCGACGATGCCGGCCACGATCAGCCCGATGCAGGCGAGCCGCATGGCGGTGGCAGGCTCCGCGAACAGATAGATGCCGAGCATGGCCGTGCCGACCGCGCCGACGCCGGTCCAGATCGCATAGGCGGTGCCCACCGGCAGCGTTTTCAGCGCCAGCCCGAGAAAGCCGAGACTGAGGATCATCGCCGCGATGGTCGCAAGCGACGGCCAGAGGCGCGAGAAGCCTTCGGTATATTTCAGCCCGATCGCCCAGCCGACTTCGAACAAGCCGGCGATCAGCAGGTACAGCCAGGCCATCGCGCATCTCCGATCATCAGTAGCCCAATCCCATCCGGATCAGATTGGCGCCGGTGAGCCACACCACGCCCAGCACCAGGAGGCGGAACTGGTCGGGATTGATATAGCGCCGCACGCGCTGGCCGATCAGCATGCCGAGATAGACCGGGATCATGCCGACGGCCGACCAGGTCAGTTCCTTCGCGCCCGCGGTGCCCTGCGAGGTGCCGCCGAGCGTCAGGCAGATCGCCGCGATCAGATAGAGCAGCGAGATCGCCTTGACGAAATCGTCGCGCGGCAGCTTCAGCCCGACCACGTAGACCGCGAGCAGCGGCCCGAACAAAGTCGACATGCCGCCGATCACGCCCGAGACAAATCCGATCGGCGGGCCGAGCCAGGGCTCCGAGTGGCGCGGGATCGTCACATGCGGCTGGCTGATCGAGAAGGTGGACAGCACGATCGCCAGCACGCCGACCGTGAGCAGCAGGACCTGGCGGTCGAGCGCGGCAAACAGCGCGGTGCCGATGAAGGTGCCGCCAATAAGGCAGATGATCAGCGGCCAGAAGCGCTTGAGCATGGCGAGCGTGCCGCGGCCTTCGATCGCCTGGAGCAGGTTGCTCAGCACCAGCGGGATCATCAGAATGGCGACGGCGGTCGGCACGTCCACCACCAGCGTCAAGAGCGGCATGCCGACCAGCGGCAAGCCGAGGCTGAGAATGCCCTTCACCAGCCCGGAGAGCAGGAGCGCGACGCCGCAGGCGAGAATGATCGGCAGCCAGGATGAAATTTCTTGCATGGAAACAGGTGATTGCCTATTTGGCCGCGGCCGCGCGGTTTTCGAGCAGCGCCAGCAGCCCTTTTAGCAACTCAATGGGCTGCGGCGGGCAGCCGCCGATATGCAGGTCCACCGGCAGGACGCGATCGACGCCGCCAAGCACGGCATAGCTTTCCGCAAAGATTCCGCCGTTTCGCGCGCAGTCGCCGACGGCGACCACCCATTTCGGATCCGGCGTGGCGTTGTAGGTACGCTCGAGCGCCTCGCGCATGTTTTTGGTCACCGGGCCGGTGATCATCAGCACGTCAGCGTGGCGCGGCGAGGCGACAAAACGCAGCCCGAACCGTTCGAGATCGTAGAAAGCATTGTTCAGCGCGTGGATTTCCAGCTCGCAGCCGTTGCAGGATCCGGCATCGATTTCGCGGATCGAGAGGCTGCGCCCAAGCCGGCGGCGGGCGGCGACATCGACGCGCCCTGCGATTTCGGCCAAGGCTGCATCGTCCGGCCGCGGCGCGCGTTCGGTCAGCGGCAGGGCGAGAATTTGCATCAGAATCTTGCGCATCAGAGATCGTGCCCCGAATACGAACAGTTGAAGGATTTGTTGCAGAGCGGAAAGTCCGCGACGATGTTGCCCTCGATTACGGCCTCAAGCAGCGGCCATTGGAACCAGGAAGGGTCGCGCAAGTGACAGCGCGCGATGCGCGCGTCCTCGATCCGGATCCAGGCGAGCACATCGCCCCGGAAGCCCTCCACCAGGGCGGCGCCCTCGCATGGCGCGGCGACCTGCGGAATATCGGTGCGCAGCGCTCCGGCCGGCAGGCGCCGCAGGATCTGGTCGATCAGCGAAAGGCTCTGCTCCACCTCACGAATCCGAATCCAAACGCGCGCATCGACATCGCCGGCATCGAGCACGGGAATCTCGAATGTCAGATCTTGATAAGGTGGGTATCCAGGCCGCCGGGCGTCGAAGGCGCGGGCCGAAGCGCGGCCGACATACCCGCCCGCGCCGAAGCGGCGCGCGAGATCGGGCCTGAGAATGCCGGTGGTGGCGGTGCGATCCTGCAGCGAGGCGGTGTTCTCATAGAGCTCGACAAGTTGCGGGAAAGCTGCGCGAATTTCCTTGAGGAGCGTCTGCACGGCGGCGATGCCGGTGGCCGAGAGATCGCCCGCGACCCCGCCGGGCAGGATGCAATCCATCATCAGGCGGTGACCGAAACAGGCATCCGCCGTGCGCAATATGCGTTCACGCAGGACATTGCATTGGGCGTGCATGATGGAAAACGACGCGTCATTGCAGATCGCGCCGATGTCGCCGAGATGGTTGGCGAGCCGCTCCAGCTCCGCCATCAGCGCGCGCAGATACAGCGCGCGCGCCGGAACCTGCATCTGCAAAGCGGCCTCGACCGCCTGCGCGAATGCGATGGCGTAAGCGACCGTGCTGTCGCCGGATGTTCGTCCGGCCAGTTTCGCGCCGCGCTCCAGATCGGCCCCGGACATCAGCGAGTCGATGCCCTTGTGCACATATCCGAGCCGCTCCTCCAGCCGCACCACAGTCTCGCCGTTCGCGGTGAAACGAAAATGTCCCGGTTCGATGATCCCTGCATGCACCGGGCCCACGGGGATCTGATGCAGGTTCTCACCTTCCGCCGGCAGAAAAGGATAGGGCCTGCGCGCGACAGGCGCCGCGCGCCGCGCGCCGAGCGGATGCGTCACGCCCCAGAAGCCCTGATCGAGCCAGGGACGGTCGTCGGCAAGGCCTGCCGGCTCCATGCCATAGAGGTCGCGAATGGCGCGCTCGAGGCGCAGGGCCGGCGGATGGCGCGCGGCGACGGAGGGAAACCGGCCGTCCAAAGACTCCAGAGTGACGATGACTTTTTCGGCGGAGCTTTCGTCGAGCAGCGCCATATGCACCTTGCCGGTGTCGCCCCAAAGGCTGAGCAGCGTGGCTTGTCCGGCGGCGAGCTGTTCGGTGGCCGCCCGCCAGGCATCTTCCCGCACGACAATGCGCGGCCAGGGCCGATGGCCCTGCACCTGTCGTCCTTCGATCCTGCCGGCCAGTGCGGACATTCGAATTATCCCAAAAGCTTGGCGACGTTCTGGAACCAGGTCACCAGCGGCGGCGGCAGGTAAACCCCGGCCATGAACACCAGCGCGAGATGAGCAAACATCGGCACATAGGACGCCTTGGCTTCGGCCGTGGCGCCGCGCGGCTCACCGAAGGCGACGCCGTTCAAGCGCAAAAGCAGCGCGCCGAAACCGAGCAAGATCCCGAACACCAGCGGGATTGCGAGCAGCGGCTCGCGCGCGAAGGTCGAGCTCACGACCAGAAACTCGCTCATGAAGATGCCCATGGGCGGCAAGCCGGCGATCGCGACCACGCCGAGCACCAGCCCCCAGCCCAGCACCGGATTGGTCACCGTCAGGCCGCCCATTTCGGCAATGCGTTGCGTGCCTTTGACCTGGGCGATGTGGCCGACCGCAAAAAAGATCGCCGATTTCGTCAGCGAATGCATGGTCATGTGCAACAAGCCGGCGAAATTCGCGATCGGTCCACCCATGCCGAAAGCAAAGGCAATGATCCCCATATGCTCGATCGACGAGTAAGCAAACATGCGCTTGATGTCGCGCCGCCGGTACAGCATGAAGCTGGCGAAGATCAGCGAGATCAGTCCCATCGTGATCATCAGCGGGCCGGGCGCGAGCGCTTCCGGGTTCACCGCGAGCAGCATTTTGAAGCGCAGCAGCGCGTAGAGCGCCACGTTGAGCAACAACCCGGAGAGCACGGCGGAGATCGGCGTCGGGCCTTCGGCGTGCGCATCCGGCAGCCAGGCGTGCAGCGGCGCCAGCCCGACCTTGGTTCCGTATCCGAGCAGCAGGAATACGAAGGCGACATTAAGCAGCGCCGGATCGAAGGAAGCAGCCCGCGTGATCAGCACCGTCCAGACCATGGCCTCGGGGCCTTCGCCGATCACCGGCCGCGCCGCCATATAGATCAGGATGGTGCCGAACAGCGCGAGCGCGATGCCGACGCTGCCCAGAATGAAGTATTTCCAGGCCGCTTCCAGCGCCTCGTGGGTGCGGTAGATGCCGACCATCAGCACCGTGGTCAGCGTTGCCAGCTCGATCGCCACCCACATCAGGCCGATGTTGTTGGCGACGAGTGCGAGATTCATCGCAAACATCAGCACCTGATACATGGCGTGGTAGAAACGCAGGAATGTCGGCGTCAGCCGGCCGGTATCGAGCTCGTGGCCGATATAGCTCGCGCTGAACACGCTGGTGGTGAAACCGACGAAGGTCGTCAGCACGATGAAGACGTTGTTCAGGTCGTCAACGAGCAGGTAGGGACCGGGCGGCGGACGTTCCAGCAGCAGGGACAGGGCGGCGAGAAACGTCAGCAAGGTGGCGAATACATTCACGCGCGCGGTCGCGCGGTAACCCGGCAGGGCGGCGAGCAGCGCCGCCGACATCGCCGGAATCACCAATACCGCGATCGCGCCGTTGAATATCATCGCCGTTCTCCGCGGAAGCGGTCGAGCGCCTGCACGTCGACGGTGTCGAAGCGCTCGCGAATGCGGAACAGGAATATCCCGATCACGATAAAAGCGATCAGGATGGAGAAGGCGATGCTGATCTCGACCACCAGCGGCATGCCTTTGGCGCCGGTGGCGGCCAGCACAAGTCCGTTCTCCAGCGACATGAAGCCAACCACCTGGCTCACGGCGTTGCGGCGAGTGACCATCATCAGCAGGCCGAGCAGCACGACCGAAAGCGCAAAAGCGAGGTCCTCCCGCGCGAGCGGATCGGCCTCGGCGGTCACCCGCAGCATCACCACCATGGAAAGCGCCACCAGTCCCATGCCGAGCAGCATCGTGGGGCCGACGCCGACCACCGTCTCGATTTCGCGATGGATGCCGAGCCGCACGATGATCCGGTGCAGCACGACCGGGATCACGATGGCCTTGAACACGAGCGCAATCGCGGCCGTGAGGTAAAGATGCGTCGCGCCCTGCGCATAGGCTTGCCAGCCGACCGACAGCGCCAGCACCAGCGCATGCAGCGCAAAGACGTTGAGCAGCGCCGTCAGGCGGTCCTGGTAGAGCTGCATAAAGCTCACCAGCACCAGCGAGCCCGCCAGCATGTGCGCGATATCGAAAGTCAGCCGGCTCATCATAGGCTCCGCGACACGAACAACAGAAGAGTGGCAAGCAGCCCGAGCATGAGAGCGGCGCCGAGAAATTGCGGCACGCGGAAGACGCGCATCTTCGCGATCAGGCTTTCGAACACGCCCAGCAGAATTCCCGCGAGCAACAGTTTTCCGGCGTAAGCGCCGGCGCCGGCCGCCAGCGCCGCCGGCGGCGCGCCGGCGGGAGCCAGGCCCCACGGCAGGAAAACGCAGGCAATCAAGGAAACATAGAGCAGCAGCTTGAGCGCCGACGATAATTCGATCAGCGCCAGGTGCCGGCCGGAATATTCCAGCACCATGGCCTCATGCACCATCGTGAGCTCCAGATGCGTCGCCGGATTGTCGATCGGAATGCGGGCATTCTCCGCCAGCGCCACCATCGTCAGCGCGATCAGCGCCAGGCCGATTGAGACGCGCAACCCGATTTCCGGCGACTGCATGACTTCCGCCATCGTGGAAAGCTGCGTGGAACCGGCGACCAGCGCCAGGGTGAAGACGATCATCAGCATCGCGGGTTCGGCGAGCGAGGCGATCATCACCTCGCGGCTCGATCCGATGCCGCCGAAGCTCGTGCCGATGTCGAGCCCGGCCAGCGCCAGGGCGAAGCGGGCAGTGCCAAGCAGCGCGATGATGGCGATCAGATCCGCCGACCAGCTGAACACCAGCCCGGTTCCGAAAGTCGGCACCAGCGAGGCGGCGACCCAGGTGGCGGAAAAGATCGTATAGGGAAGCACCCGGAACAGCCAGGATGCATTGTCCGCAAGCACCACGTCCTTGCGCATCAGCCGGATGAGGTCGCGATACATCTGCAATACCGGCGGGCCGCGCCGCCGCATCATATGCGCCTTGATCTTGCGCGCGATGCCGGTGAGCAGCGGCGCCAGCAACAGCACCACCAGCATCTGCGCGCCTTGCACGGCGAGATCGGAGATCACTGCCATATGGCAAGCACCAGGAGCAGCACGACGAGAGCGCTGAAAACCAGGCTGAGAAACTGGCGGATGGTGAGGAACTGCAGGTGGTTGAGGCGATCGGCGGCCAATCCCACGCCGCGCGCCACCGGGGCATAGAGCATGTCCCACACCAGATCGTGCAGTTCCACATGCAAGCGCGCCGGGCGCGGATCGAGCGGCGGCGGCATTTCCACCCGCTCGCGCGCGCGGAATACCACGCTGCCGAAGACACGGCGGATCGGTTGCGCAAAACTGTCCGCGCTGTATTGCGTCGCCGGGCTTGGATCGGGATATCCGCAGTCCCACGGCGGAGCCCGGCGCAGCCGATCCGAAGCGAGCCGGTGGATGGCAAAGGCCGCCAGCGCGCCGGAAGCAATCATGAACAACAACACCAGCAATCCATTATAAGAGCTGCGGCTCTCCGCGATCGGAACGATCGAAAGCCATTGCTTGGCGGCCTGCGTCGGCATGTAGGCGCCGACGAGGCTTTGGCTTACCGGCGCCAGCGCGTCGATGAAAATCGACGGCAGCGTGCCGGCAACGAGGCAGAGCGCGGCGAGCGAAAACATCGCGGCGAGCGAAAACGAATCGGTCTCGCGCGCGCGTTCGGCCACGCCACTGCGCGGGCGGCCGAGGAAGGTGATGCCGAAAGCCTTCACGAAACATGCGGCGGCAAGGGCCGCCGAAAGCGCGAGCAACGCGCCGACCGTGGGAATCAACAGCTTCAACCCCCACGAGGGCAATTGCGGGCTGAGCAGGATCGCCTGGAAGGTGAGCCACTCGGAGACAAACCCGTTCAGCGGGGGCAAGGCCGAGATCGCCACGCATCCCACGAGGAAAGCGAAAGAAGTCTGCGGCATGCGGTGGATCAGCCCGCCGAGCTTCTCCATGTCGCGCTCGCCGGTTGCCGTGAGGACGGCGCCGGCGCCGAAGAACAGCAGGCTTTTGAAGACGGAATGGTTGAACACATGCAGCAGGCCGGCGGTCAGCGCCAAAGCAGACGCCGCCAGCATGCCATGCGCCTTGAACGCGAGCGCAAGACCAAGCCCGATGAAGATAATGCCGATATTCTCGACGGTGTGATAGGCGAGCAGGCGCTTGAGATCGTGCTGCATGAGCGCATAGAGCACCCCCATCACCGCGGTGATGCCGCCGACGCCAAGCACGACCATGCTCCACCACCAATCGGGCGGCCCGAGCAGATCGAAAACGATCCGCACGAAGCCATAGACCGCCACCTTGGTCATCACGCCGCTCATCAGGGCGGACACATGGCTGGGCGCTGCGGGGTGCGCGAGCGGCAGCCAGACATGCAATGGCACCAGGCCCGCTTTCGAGCCTGCGCCGATCAACGCCAGACCGAGCACCAGAGCGCCCAGCGCCTCCGATGGATGATGGCCGCGCATGTCGGCGAAGGCATAGCCTCCCTCCGGTCCGGCGAGCAGGCCGAAGGCGAGCAACAGCGAGAGCGTGCCGGCGCTCGCCATCACGAGATAGACGTAGCCGGCATGCATGTTGTCGCGTTCCTGGTGATGCGCCATCACCAGCGCCCACGACGTCAGCGACATGAATTCCCAGGCAACCAGAAATGTGAATGCGTCGTCGGCAAGAATTACGAGGTTCATGCCGGCCAAGAACGCCGGATAGAACGGCAGCACGCGCATCGGAGCGCTCTCGTGCCGGCCGTAGCCGAGCGCGAAAAGGCTGGCCGCCGCGGCGCCAAGATTGACGACGACCAGAAAGAAGGCCGCCAGCGCGTCAAGACGGAAATTCGCGCCCAGCCAGGGCAAGCCCAAGGGCAATTTCAGAGTTTCGGGAGGTTCGCCGCTGCCAAGAACCGCAATTCCGGCGAGGCAGAAAACCGCCGATAGGACGAGGCAAGGGCCATAGACGGCCGTCACCGCGGCCCGTGACTGGCCTAGCGCGATGGCCGCGGCGACGAGGGAGAGCAACAGCGCCGCGCAGGTGAGGGCGAGTGTCAGGGCCATCGCGTCGTTCCGCCGGGCGCAATGCCGCCGGGCTTCGCGCCGCCGGCTCCCGCCAGCCTCGGGTCAGCAGCGGTGCGGTCTTCGTGTAAATTGTCCATGGGCTGGAACGGCGGCGAATCGATAGTCTATAGCCTACACCCGCCCAGCTGGAGGGTGCCCGCACCATCGCTCATAGCAGCAATGTCTGAGTTCCCCAATCAGCCGGAGCGTGTTGCGCCGCCGCGCCCCCTATGTTAGCAAAACCGCGATTTCGCGAGGATTTCCGGCGCCTTGTCCGTAAACCCGCGAAGTCGGAATTCCCTCTTGGATTCCAATAGTTTGCGACGCCCTTTGCCGGACGTCGCTGAGCTTTCGGATTGTGCAATCAACGAGTTTTCATGGCAGGCCAGAAATCCATCGTCTCCGGAGTAGCCGGCCGCTACGCCACCGCCCTGTTCGAGCTTGCGCTCGAGCAGAAGAGCGTGGACGCGGTGAAGAGCGATCTCGACCGTTTCACGACGCTGATCGATGAGAATCCGGAACTGGCGCGGCTGGTCCGCAGCCCGGTTTTCAGCGCGGACGAGCAGACCAAGGCGCTGACCGCGGTGCTCGCTGGCGCCAATATCGGCGGGCTGGCCGCGAATTTCCTTCGGCTGGTCGCCGCCAACCGCCGGCTGTTCAGCATCCGGGCGATCATCAAGTCCTTCCGGCTGCTGGTCGCCCGCCACAAGGGCGAAGTCACCGCCGAGGTGACGGTGGCCGCCACGCTCGACGACAGGCATCTCGGCGCGCTGAAAAGCGCACTCAAGAACGTGACCGGCAAGGACGTCGATCTCGACGTCAAAGTCGATCCTTCGATCATCGGCGGGCTCATCGTGAAGCTCGGCAGCCGGATGGTCGATACTTCGCTGAAGACCAAACTCAACGCGATCAAGCATGCGATGAAAGAGACAGGCTGATGGACATCCGCGCCGCTGAAATTTCCGCAATCCTGAAGAAGCAGATCGAGAATTTCGGCCAGGAGGCCGAAGTCTCCGAGGTCGGCCAGGTCCTCTCCGTCGGCGACGGCATCGCCCGTGTCTACGGCCTCGACAACGTGCAGGCCGGCGAGATGGTCGAGTTCGAGAACGGCGTGCGCGGCATGGCGCTCAACCTCGAAACCGACAATGTCGGCGTCGTGATCTTCGGCAACGACCGCGAGATCAAGGAAGGCCAGACCGTCAAGCGCACCGGCGCGATCGTCGACGTGCCGGTGGGCAAGGGCCTGCTCGGCCGCGTGGTCGACGCGCTCGGCAATCCGATCGACGGCAAGGGCCCGATAAAGGCCGACAAGCGCGCCCGCGTGGACGTGAAGGCGCCGGGCATCATTCCGCGCAAGTCGGTGCATGAGCCGATGGCGACCGGCCTGAAGGCCATCGACGCGCTGATCCCGATCGGCCGCGGCCAGCGCGAGCTGATCATCGGCGACCGCCAGACCGGCAAGACCGCCATCGCGCTCGATACCATCCTCAACCAGAAGCCGCTCAATGCCTCGGGCGACGAGAAGATCAAGCTCTATTGCGTCTATGTCGCGGTCGGCCAGAAGCGCTCTACCGTTGCGCAATTCGTGAAGGTGCTGGAGGAGAACGGCGCGCTCGATTACTCCATCGTGGTCGCCGCCACCGCCTCGGACCCGGCGCCGATGCAGTTCCTGGCGCCTTTCTCCGGCTGCACCATGGGCGAATATTTCCGCGACAACGGCATGCATGCCGTGATCATCTATGACGATCTGTCGAAGCAGGCCGTGGCCTACCGCCAGATGTCGCTGTTGCTGCGCCGTCCGCCGGGCCGCGAAGCCTATCCCGGCGACGTGTTCTATCTGCATTCCCGCCTGCTCGAGCGCGCGGCGAAGATGAATGAAGCCAACGGCTCCGGCTCGCTCACCGCGCTGCCGGTGATCGAGACGCAGGCCAACGACGTGTCGGCCTATATCCCGACCAACGTGATCTCCATCACCGACGGCCAGATCTTCCTGGAGACCGACCTGTTCTATCAGGGCATCCGTCCGGCAGTGAACGTCGGCCTCTCGGTGTCGCGCGTGGGCTCGTCGGCGCAGACCAAGGCGATGAAAAAGGTCGCCGGCAAGATCAAGGGCGAGCTCGCGCAATACCGCGAAATGGCGGCCTTCGCGCAGTTCGGCTCCGACCTCGACGCCACCACCCAGCGCCTGCTCAACCGCGGCGCGCGTCTGACGGAGCTCCTGAAACAGTCGCAGTTCTCGCCGCTGAAGATGGAAGAGCAGGTCGTGGTGATCTACGCCGGCGTCAACGGTTATCTCGATCCGATCCCGGTCAACCGCGTGCGCGCCTTCGAGTCGGGGCTGCTGGCGGCGGTGCGCAGGGATCACGCGGCGATCCTCGACGACATCCGCGACACCCGCGACCTGACCGACGCCACCGCGGCCAAGCTCAAGGGCATGCTGGACGATTACGCCAAGGCCTTCGCGTGATGACCGAGCGGCGGCGCAAACTGTTTTTTCCCTCCCCCCTTGCGGGGGAGGCCGGCGCGAAGCGCCGGGAGAGGGGTAAGCCCCAGTCTCGGTATCTGACGCTTAGCCCCCTCCCTGACCCTCCCCCGCAAGGGGGGAGGGAACGGGCTGGCGCGCGAGGATAGCCGATGCCGTCACTCAAAGACCTCCGCAATCGCATCGCCTCCACCAAGGCGACGCAAAAGATCACCAAGGCCATGCAGATGGTCGCGGCCTCGAAGCTGCGGCGCGCGCAGGTCGCGGCCGAAGCGGCGCGGCCTTTTGCCGAGCGCATGGACAAGGTGCTGCGCAACATCGCCGCCGCGGTGGGCGGCACCGATGCCGCGCCGAAGCTGCTGGCGGGCACCGGGCGCGATCAGGTGCATCTGCTCGTCGTCGCGACCGGCGAGCGCGGCCTCGCCGGCGCCTTCAACTCCGCCATCGTGCGGCTTGCGCGCGAACACGCCAATGGGCTGATCGCGCAGGGCAAAGAGGTGAAGATCCTCACCGTCGGCCGCAAGGGCTACGACCAGCTCCGCCGGCAATTCGGCCAGCAGATCGTCGATCGGGTCGAGCTGCGCGGCGTGCGCAACCTCGGCTACGAACATGCCGACGGCATCGCGGTGAAAGTCCGCGAGCTGTTCGAGCGCGGCGAGTTCGATGTCGCGACGCTGTTCTATTCGCGCTTCAAGTCGGTGATCTCGCAGATCCCAACGGCGCAGCAGATCGTTCCGCCGGCCTTTCCGGCCGCCGAGGCCGGTCCGACCGCGGCCTATGAATACGAGCCGGACGAGGAGGAAATCCTCGACGAATTGCTGCCGCGTTACGTCGCGGTGCAAATCTACCGCGCGCTGCTGGAGAACGCCGCGTCCTTCTACGGCGCGCAGATGAGCGCGATGGACAATGCCACGCGCAATGCCGGCGAAATGATCCGCAAGCAGACGCTCAGATACAACCGCACCCGTCAGGCGCAGATCACCAAGGAGCTGATCGAGATCATCTCCGGCGCCGAGGCGCTCTGATTTAGATTTTGTAACGAGGACATCCTATGGCCACCCTAGCCCAAGCCAACAAGACCGGACGCATCGCCCAGGTGATCGGCGCCGTTGTCGACGTGCAGTTCGAAGGCGAACTCCCGGCGATCCTGAACGCGCTGGAAACCGACAACCAGGGCAATCGCCTGGTGCTCGAGGTCGCGCAGCATCTCGGCGAATCGACCGTGCGCAGCATCGCCATGGATTCCACCGAAGGCCTCGTGCGCGGCCAGGAAGTCTCCGACACCGGCCAGCCGATCGCGGTGCCGGTCGGCCCCGGCCTGCTCGGGCGTATCGTCAATGTCATCGGCGAGCCGGTGGACGAAGCCGGCCCGGTGACGGGGGTCGCGCGCCGCCCGATCCATGCCGACGCGCCGGCCTATACCGAACAATCCACCGAGGCCGAGATTCTGATCACCGGCATCAAGGTGGTGGACCTGCTCGCGCCTTACGCCAAGGGCGGCAAGATCGGCCTGTTCGGCGGCGCCGGCGTCGGCAAGACCGTGCTGATTCAGGAGCTGATCAACAACGTCGCCAAGGCGCATGGCGGCTATTCGGTATTCGCCGGCGTCGGCGAGCGCACGCGCGAGGGCAACGACCTCTATCACGAGATGATCGAGTCCGGCGTGAACAAGGACCCGAAGAAGACCGGCTCGACCGAGGGCTCCAAATGCGCGCTGGTGTTCGGCCAGATGAACGAGCCGCCGGGCGCGCGCGCCCGCGTCGGCCTCTCCGGTCTCACGGTGGCGGAATATTTCCGCGACGAAGGCCAGGACGTGCTGTTCTTCGTCGACAACATCTTCCGTTTCACCCAGGCCGGCTCGGAAATGTCGGCGCTGCTCGGGCGCATTCCCTCGGCGGTGGGCTATCAGCCGACGCTCGCCACCGACATGGGCGCGCTGCAGGAGCGCATCACCACCACGACCAAGGGCTCGATCACCTCGGTGCAGGCGATTTACGTTCCGGCCGACGACCTGACCGACCCGGCGCCCGCGACGTCCTTCGCCCACTTGGACGCGACCACCGTGCTGTCGCGCTCGATCGCCGAGAAGGGCATCTATCCGGCGGTGGATCCGCTCGACTCCACCTCGCGCATGCTCTCCCCGCTGGTGGTGGGCGAGGAGCATTATCAGGTCGCCCGCCAGGTGCAGCAGATCCTGCAACGCTACAAGGCGCTGCAGGACATCATCGCCATTCTCGGCATGGACGAATTGTCGGAAGAGGACAAGATCGCGGTCGCGCGCGCGCGCAAGATCGAGCGCTTCCTGTCGCAGCCGTTCCATGTCGCCGAAGTGTTCACCGGCTCGCCCGGCGTCTTCGTCGATCTTGCCGACACCATCCGCGGCTTCCAGGGACTGTGCGACGGCAAGTATGACCACCTGCCGGAGGCCGCCTTCTACATGGTCGGCACCATCGAGGCGGCGGTCGAGAAGGGCAAGCGCCTGGCGGCGGAAGCGGCGTAACCATGGCCACCTTTCACCTCGATCTCGTCACGCCTGACAAGCTGCTGTTCTCCGGCGCCGTCGAGCAGGTCGACGTGCCGGGCGCCGAAGGCGACTTCGGCGTGCTCGCCGGCCACGCGCCGCTGGTGGCGATGCTCAAGCCCGGCGTGCTGGTGGTGCATGAGGGAGGCAAGCAGCACCGCCTGGTGGTGATCGGCGGCTTCGCCGAGGTCAGCAGCGAGGGGCTGACCATCCTCGCCGATTTCGCCGGTCCGGTGGAGAGCTTCGACCGCGCGGTGATCGCCTCGCAGATCGCGGAAACCGAGCAGCGCATCAAGGAGCTGGAACAGGGCTCGCTGCTCGACCGCGAGATCATGCGGCTCGATCAGTTCAAGACGCTCGACAGCCACCTGCAGACCACGGCGCTGCATTAGCAACCTCAATCCGCTCTTTAAACGGGATAATATTTGAAGGGGTCATTGACCCCGCCGCCGCCTTCCCGTTTCACGCTACCTGCATTTACAAGCATTACGCAGTCTTCATTGACGCGTTGCTGATAAGCCTTGTCGGCATGGATAGCTTCAGCAAGTTCGGATGCGGTACGACCAGGGCCTTTCTGAATAAGAAATTTCAAAACGTCGATTTGGATCATGTGAACCTCCGTTGCGATCTCTAAGGATGTTCACAGACCAAAATAGAATAATAGTTCAGGAAGCCGATTTATTTTCTGCTTGTTTTTAAGGCCGGCTGCCGAATCGGCGCCCTCACTACGCCATAGCCGCCATTGCGACGATGATTGGAGAATAGAGCCGGTTAAGGCTGCGCGTATTGCGCGAAAGCGCGCACCATCCGCGCGTAGACCGGCTGCTTGAACGGCACCACCAGTTCCGGGGTCTTTTCCAGCCGCTCCCAGCGCCAGGCGGCGAATTCCGGCTTATGCGCGCCGCCGCCGGGCTCCACGATATTGATCTCGCTGTCCTCGCCGGTGAAACGCAGCGCGTACCATTTCTGCGTCTGCCCGCGGTATTTTCCCTCCCAGGCATGGCCGGCGATCTCGCGCGGGATGTCGTAGGTCAGCCACTCCGGGATTTCGCCGAGCTTCTGCACCGAGCGGATGCTGGTTTCCTCGTAGAGCTCGCGCAGCGCCGCGCGGTAAGTGTCCTCGCCCGGATCGATGCCGCCCTGCGGCATCTGCCAGGAATGCGTCGCGTCGGTATGTTCCGGCCCGTCGAGCCGGCGCCCGATGAAGACGCGGCCCTCGCGGTTGAAGACCGCAAGGCCGGCGCAGGCACGGTAGGGCAGGGATTCGTAGGAAGGGCGGGACATCATTCCTCTGGCGTCATGCCCGGCACCGCAGTCTAGCATGCGCAGACTGCGTAAACTTGTCTGCGTTGCCGGGCATCCACGTTCTAGCTGCTTTAAACAAACGTGGATGGCCGGGACAAGCCCGGCCATGACGATCGTCAATTCAACGGCTCAACTCGACTTCGGCTTGTTCGCCACCGCGCTGATCGGCACCAGCGTGAAGCCGCGCGTTTCCGCCGCCTTGGTCCATTTGGCGATGCGCTCGATCGCGACCGGCAGCGCGCCGGCGATCCCGACCGCGATGCCGCGCTCGCGCGCCGCCGCCTCCAGCCGCGCCAGCGCGCGGTCGATCTCGGTCGCGGTCGGCACCGCGTCGATCACCACCTCGGCCTTGGCGAAAGCCAGACGGTTCGCGCCGGCGATCTGGCCCGCCAGGCTGCGCGGGGACGTGCCGTCGTCGAGATAGAGCAATCCGCGCTTCGCGGTCTCGCGCAGCACCGGCGCCAGCGCCGGCTCCGAGGCGGTGAAGCGCGCGCCCATATAGTTGGAAATCCCGACATAGCCCTGGAAGCGGCTCAGCAGCCAATGCAGCCGGTCGATGTTCTGCCCGGCGTCCGAGCCGGTGAGCAAGGTCTGCGGGCCGGGATCGTTGTCGGGGTAATCGAACGGCTCCATCGGCACCTGCAGCAAGACCTCGTGGCCTTCGTTGCGCGCGCGCGCCGCGAGTTGCTCGATATTCGCGCTGTAGGGCGCGAAAGCAAAAGTCACCGGGCCCGGCAGCTTGGCGAGTGCATCGGCGGTGCCGCTGGTGCCGATGCCGAGTCCGCTGACCACGATGGCGATGCGCGGGCCGTCCGGCTTTTCGGCGGCGGCTTTCACCGGCCGCGCATAGGCTTCCGACGGCCTTGAGCCATCGGCGCCGATCTTCGGAATCCCGCCGTGGCGCGAGGTCTCGATCAGGCGCGGATTGGGAGCGCTGGGGGCGCTGGGGGCGCTGTCATTGCCGGCCGGCGGATTCGGATTGCCCGCACGCGGCGATCCGGGCGTCGCCGGAAGCGTGACTTCCTCGCGCTTGCCGCTGGTGCCGTCGATGATGGTGACGGTCTGGCCGCCGGCTTCCGGCCCGCTCGCGGCATCCGGACCGTCGTAGCGCGAGGGCGTGACGACCTTCACCGGCGGCTGCGCGTCCTCGCCCGCCTTGCCCGCCGGCTCGACCGCGACGACGGCGACCGGCTCGCCGCCCATGGGATCGTCGGCGGTCGCGGCGAAAAGCAGGAAACCGGCCAGGCAAAGCCCGAGCGCGGCGGCCAGAGCCTGCGGCAGGAATGCCGGCAAGGTGATGTTCCGCTTGGGCTTTTTCCCCTGCCCGAGCGGTGTATTCAGGTCATCGGCCACGGCCCGGAACCTCGCGAATCATGCCGCGAGGATAGCATGGGAGCGAATCGCCTTCGGCCCTCATGGTTCGCGCCGCCGGCTGCGCCGGCCCTTACCATCAGGATTATCTGCGCAAACAAAAAGGGCGGCCCGCGGGCCGCCCTTTGAATGGCATCGGTCGGCGGTTCAGTTCGGCATGGCCGCCTTCGGATTCGGCGGGAAGGCCGCGTTCTTCACCGAGCCGCGCAAGAGGTCGAGCGCCATGCGCAGCGCCTTGTCGTCCTTCGGATCCGGCGGGATGTAGGACTGCGAGCCGGTCTGCTCGTCGCCTTCCGCCTTCAGATGGCCGCGCAGCGAAGCCTCGCCCTTGGTGTCGGTGCGCGACTTCACGTCCTCCGGCACGTCCTGCAGCACCTCGATGTCGGGCGAAATGCCCTTGGCCTGGATCGAGCGGCCCGACGGCGTGAAGTAGCGCGCCGTGGTCAGCCGCAGCGCGCCGTTGCCGGAGCCGAGCGGGATGATGGTCTGCACCGAGCCCTTGCCGAAGGAACGGGTGCCGATCACGGTCGCCCGCTTGTGATCCTGCAGCGCGCCGGCGACGATTTCCGAAGCGGAAGCCGAACCGCCGTTGATCAGCACGATAATCGGCTTGGTCTTCGCCAGATCGCCGGGCTTGGCGTTGCGGCGCTGCGTCTCCTCGACGTTGCGGCCGCGCGTCGAGACGATCTCGCCGCGATCGAGGAAGGCATCCGAGACCGAGATCGCTTCCTCCAGCAAACCGCCTGGATTGTTGCGCATGTCGATGACGAAGCCCTTC
>DASSPI010000136.1:0-8393 GCA_035699705.1 Xanthobacteraceae bacterium | reverse complement strand
CGTGATCGGCCTGTTCTCCGGCCGCGGCTACAACATCGACTCGCTCACGGTGTCGGAGACCGAGCACGAGAAGCATGTCTCGCGCATCACCATCGTCACCCGCGGCACACCGATGGTGATCGAGCAGATCAAGAACCAGCTGGAACGCCTGATCCCGATTCACCGGGTGATCGACGTCACGCTCACCGGGCAGGCGATCGAGCATGAGCTCGCGATGATCAAGGTGCGCGGGGTCGGCGATCAGCGCGCCGAGGCGCTGCGCATCGCCAACGATTTCGACGCCCGCGTGGTCGACGACACCACTGAGAGCTTCGTGTTCGAAGTCAGCGGCTCTACCGACAAGATCGAGCGCTGCATCTCCGCGCTCCTGCCGGTGGGCCTGATCGAGGTCTCGCGCAGCGGCATCGTTGCTATCACCCGCGGCCCGCAGGGGATGTAAGGAGCACAAGTCGGTATATCCGACTTGTGCCACTCAATCGTGCCGATCTCGGGTATTCCCGAGATCGGGTGGGGAGACGGGAAGCAAGAGAGCTAAGCCGCGCTCCGCTGCTTGTCTGGCGCGGTCTGTGCGGTGAGCGTCGCCAGCCGGTCGACAAAACCTTGCAGGAATTTCCGCGTGCTTTCGTCGGCGATGCGGCCGGCCTCGTCGATCAGGCCGGGCTTGAAGGTGATGTAGGCTTCGGCGGGCAGCGTGACCACGCCAAGGAAGTTGAGCATGGTGCGCAGAGTTTCCTGGGCCATCGCGGTACCGATGGCGCCCGGTGTCGTGCCGGTGACAAAGGCGGTCTTGCCGCCCCAGGCGCTCTGGCCGTATGGCCGGCTGCCCCAGTCGATCGCGTTCTTCAGCACGGTCGGGATCGAGCGGTTGTGTTCGGGCGTCACGAACAGGAGCGCGTCGGCAGCCTTGATCTCGTTCTTCAGGCGCGTCACCGGAGCAGGCGGATCGCTCTCGTGGTCCTGGTTATATACCGGCAGGTCGTCGATCTGGACGAACTTCACGTCAAACCGGGCTTCCGCCAGTTTTGCGATGCCCTGCGCAAGCTTGCGGTTGATCGAATCGCGGCGGTTGCTGCCGACGACGATGGCGAGGGCGGGGTTTGTCATGGCGGGTATCCCTGGTTAAAAATGGTAACCAGGGATAGCTATGTGACCACCTGAAGGTCTGCAAGAAGGCACAAATTTGAAACCAAGACACACCCATTTGCCCTCCGACTGCCGCGCCATCAGCGATGTGCTCGCGCGCGTCGGCGATAAGTGGTCGGTTCTGGTGGTGACGAAGCTCGGTACCGGCACCAGGCGCTTCAATGAGCTGCGCCGGGAGATCGGCGGCATCTCGCAGCGCATGCTCACGCTCACGCTGCGCGGGCTCGAACGCGACGGCTTGGTGGCGCGCCGGATCGTGCCGTCGAGCCCTCCGGGCGTGGAATACGACCTCACCCCGCTCGGCCGGGATCTGCTGCAGCCGGTCTCGGCGCTCAGTGCCTGGGCGATCCGCAATCAGGAAAAAATCGAGCAATCCCGGGCCCAATTCGATGCGAAGCCCGGGTCATAAGGCAGCCGAGGCTTAGGCCGAAATAGGGAGCCCGCTGCTCTTGATTTTCGCGCTGCAATGCCGTCTTTGCGACACTGAAATCCAGACACACAGCGCCGGGAAGGACTTGAAACATGCGTGTTTATTACGACCGTGATGCCGACATCAATCTCATCAAGGGCAAGAAAGTCGCCATCATCGGCTACGGCAGCCAAGGCCATGCCCATGCGCTGAACCTGCGGGATTCCGGGGTCAAGGACGTGGCGGTGGCGCTGCGCAAGGGCTCGGCCGGCGTGAAGAAGGCCGAGGGCGAGAAGCTCCAGGTCATGGAAGTCGCCGAAGCCGCCAAATGGGCCGACGTGATGATGATGCTCACGCCCGATGAACTGCAGGCCGACATCTACCGTGAGCATATGCACCAGCAGATGAAGAAGGGCGCGGCGCTGCTGTTCGCTCACGGGCTCAATATCCATTTCAACCTGATCGAGCCGCGCGCCGATCTCGACGTGATGATGGTCGCGCCCAAGGGCCCCGGCCACACCGTGCGCGCTGAATATCAGCGCGGCGCGGGCGTGCCCTGCCTGATGGCGGTGCACAAGGACGTCTCCGGCAATGCGCATGACCTGACGCTGTCTTATGCCTCGGCGATCGGTGGCGGCCGCGCCGGCATCATCGAGACCAACTTCCGCGAGGAATGCGAGACCGACCTGTTCGGCGAGCAGTCCGTGCTCTGCGGCGGGCTGGTCGAGCTGATGAAGGCCGGTTACGAGACGCTGGTGGAAGCCGGCTACGCGCCCGAGATGGCCTATTTCGAATGCGTGCACGAGGTGAAGCTGATCGTCGACCTGATCTATGAAGGCGGCATCGCCAACATGAATTACTCGGTTTCGAACACCGCCGAGTATGGCGAATATGTCTCCGGCCCGCGCGTGGTCAACGAACAGACCAAGGCGGAGATGAAGAAGATCCTCTCCGACATCCAGACCGGCACTTTCACCCGCAACTGGATGCTGGAGAACCGGGTCAACCAGACTTCCTTCAAGGCCATGCGCGCCAAGATGGCGTCGCATCCGATCGAGGAAGTGGGCGAAAAGCTGCGCGGCATGATGCCGTGGATCAAGCAGCGCGCCCTGGTCGACAAGAGCAAAAACTGACGGCGAAGCCGTCATGGCCGGGCTTATCCCGCCATCCACGTTCTTTTCGAAGCACCGACATGGATGCCCGGCACAAGGCCGGGCATGACGAGGAGGGTGCTGCACGGCACGGAATCAATGACCTCCTTCTCCGTCGTGCCCGTCGACCGGCTGGAACTGGGCCATTCCTGCTGGGAGTGGCCTTTTGCCCAGGCGCGCCGGCGCGAGATCGAGGCGCATTTCGCGCAGCTGCAGCGCGGCAAGCCCGAACTGTTTAACGGGCGCGTGCTGATGCTGCGCGACTATGCGATCGAAGATCGCGTGTTTCGCGGCCGCACTTTTGAAACCGACTTCGCGAGTCTGCTGGCCTGGCGGGACTGGGACTTTCCCGATCCGGCGGTGATGAATGTGTATGCCATGGGCGCGCTGCGCGGCAGCGACGGCGGCTTCATCCTCGGCGAAATGGCCGCGCATACCGCCAATGCCGGCAAGGTCTATTTCGCCGCCGGAACGCCCGACCCGGGCGACATCCGCGGCGACAGCGTCGACCTGCTTGGCAGCGTCTTGCGCGAGGTGGAGGAAGAAACCGGGCTGACGCCCGCGGATTTCACGGCCGCAGCGGGATGGTTCACCGTGCTGGCTGGTCCGCGCATCGCGCAGATGAAGCTGTTGCAGGCGAGAGTGCCGGCGAAGGAATTGCGCGAACGGATTGTCAGTTTCCTCGCCACCCAGGAGCAGCCGGAGCTGACCGATATCCACATCGCGCGCGCGCCGGATGACCTTAATGACGCCATGCCGCCCTTCATGGCGACCTTCCTGCGGCATGTTTGGAACATGCCGTGAGGCGCCGATTAGCCTTCGTCATGCCCGGCACTCGCAACAAGAACGTGGGTGGCCGGGACAAGCCCGGCCGTGACAAGCTGGGCTACCCCCGGTTGTCAAATACGGCGCCGCAGTCAACACTCCGCACATGAAATCCGCCGAAATCTCTTCCCGCTACCGCATCGACAGCCCGGACAAATTTCGGCTGCGCGATTTGGATCCCGCCGACACCGGCAGCCTTGCCTATGGCAAGAGCGATCTGAAGGAGATGCTGGAGGCCGACGCCAAGCGGCTCGGCAAATTGCAGGAGCGGCTTTATGCCGAAGGCCGCTGGTCTGTCCTGATCATCCTGCAAGGCATGGATGCTTCCGGCAAAGACGGCATCATCGAGCATGTGATGTCGGGGGTGAATCCGCAGGGCTGCGACGTGCGTTCCTTCAAGCGGCCAAGCGTTGAAGAGCTCGCGCATGATTTTCTCTGGCGCACGACTTTGCGCCTGCCGGAGCGAGGACGAATCGGCATCTTCAACCGGTCTTATTATGAGGAAGTCACCGTGGTGCGCGTGCATCCGGAGTTTCTCGACGCGCAAAAGCTGCCGCTCTCACTCGTCGGCGACGAGATCTGGAAACAGCGCTGCGAGGATATCGTCGCCTTCGAGCGGCATCTCGCGCGCAGCGGCACTCTGGTTCTGAAGTTCTTCCTCAACATGTCGCAGCGCGAGCAAAGCAGGCAGCTGCTGCAGCGGCTGGAGGATCCGGAGAAGCACTGGAAGTTCAACAGTGGCGACCTGAAGGAGCGGGCGCTGTGGGACAGATACATGGCGGCCTATGAGGACGCGATCCGCAACACCAGCCGCCCTGAAGCCCCCTGGTATGTGGTGCCCGCGGACAACAAATGGTTCTCCCGGCTGGTGGTGGCCGGTGCGGTCGCAGATGCGATCGAGCGGCTCAATCCGCAATTTCCGCCGCTGGATGGCAAGGACATGGCCGCGCTGGAAGAGATGAAGAAGGCGCTGAAGGGATAGCTCCGGACGAGGTCATGCCGCTGCGCTGGATTGCCGGGCCAACCCCGGCAATGACGAGTGGAATCACTCGGGCGAAAAGGGCAGCCCGGCTGACCTATCTCCCGCCTTGCACCGCCGCGCCGATTTCCCTAATAACAACGTCTTGGGCGCCGGTTTAACGCGGAATTCACCTTAATCCGCCAGCATGGCGTTCTCGACGAGGGTTGTTTGAGCATGACGATGCGCCGCGATGATCGCGCGATCGGTGGGACGGCCGGACGGCCGGCGCCCCATGCTGCCCTCATTCTCGCCGGGCTGCTGCTGCTTATCCGCCCCTGAGGGCCGGCTGGGCGTTCGCGCCTGGGCACTCAGGGGAAAGCGAGCGCGGCCAGCAAAAGTGGCATCCGGTTTTGCGTCGGCCGCGCGAGAATCTCAAAAATCCCGGCGAGATGCGATAAGGACTAATCCCATGAGCAGCCAGACCCCGTCCGAAAAGGACCGAGTCGTTATCTTCGACACCACCTTGCGCGACGGCGAGCAATCGCCGGGCGCCACCATGACGCATGACGAGAAGCTCCAAGTCGCCGAGCTGCTCGACGAGATGCGCGTGGACGTGATCGAAGCCGGCTTCCCGATTGCCTCGGAAGGCGACTTCGCCGCGGTCAACGAGATCGCCAAGCGCACCCAGAACGCGGTGGTCTGCGGGCTGGCGCGCGCCGGCCAGAAGGACATCGACCGCTGCGGCGAGGCCATCAAGCCGGCCAAGCGCGGGCGCATCCACACCTTCATCTCGACCTCGCCCGTCCACATGAAGTGGAAGCTGCAGATGGAGCCGCAGAAGGTCTATGAGATGGTGGTCGCCTCGGTGACGCGCGCGCGCGGCTACACCGACGACGTGGAATGGTCGTGCGAGGACGGCACCCGCAGCGAAATCGATTTCCTCTGCCGCTGCATCGAGGCCGCGATCAAGGCCGGAGCCAGCACCATCAATATCCCCGACACGGTGGGCTATACCGTGCCGGAGGAATATTTCCGGCTGATCAAGACACTGCGCGAAAGGGTGCCGAATTCCGACAAGGCGCGCTTCTCCGCGCATTGCCATGACGATCTCGGTATGGCGGTGGCGAATTCGCTCGCCGGCGTGCAGGCCGGCATCCGGCAGATCGAATGCACCGTCAACGGCATCGGCGAGCGGGCAGGCAATGCCGCCCTCGAGGAAGTCGTGATGGCGATGCGGGTGCGCAACGACGTGATGCCCTATTGGACCAATGTCGATGCCACCATGCTGACGCGCGCCTCAAAACTCGTTTCGGCGGTGACGTCCTTCCCGGTGCAGTACAACAAGGCGATCGTCGGGCGGAACGCCTTTGCGCATGAGTCCGGCATCCACCAGGACGGCATGCTCAAGCACACGCAGACCTACGAGATCATGACGCCCGATAGCGTCGGCGTGAAACAGACTTCGCTGGTGATGGGCAAGCACAGCGGGCGGCATGCCTTCGTCCACAAGCTGGAGGAACTGGGCTACAAGCTCGCCGACAACCAGCTGGAAGACGCCTTCGTCCGCTTCAAGGCGCTCGCCGACCGCAAGAAGCAGGTCTATGACGAGGATATCGAGGCGCTGGTGGACGAGGAGATTGCGCACGCCCATGACCGCATCAAGGTGCTGTCGATGACGGTGATCGCCGGCACCATGGGCCCGCAATCCGCCACGCTCACGCTCGATATCGAGGGCAAGCACGTCACCACGCAGGAGACCGGCAACGGCCCGGTGGACGCCATCTTCAAGGCGATCCGGACGCTGGTGCCGCATGACGCCACGCTCGATCTCTACCAGGTGCACGCGGTGACCGAGGGCACCGACGCCCAGGCGGAGGTTTCGGTGCGGCTGTCGGAAGGCGGCCGTGCGGTGACGGCCAAGGGCGCCGATCCGGACACGCTGGTCGCGTCGGCCAAGGCCTATCTCGGGGCGCTCAACAAGCTGATGGTGCGCCACGCGCGGGGCAGGGCGGAGCCGATGATGATCGGCGGCCAGCGCGTGCATTCCACCGACACGATTTAGCTAGGGGCGAACCAGAAAGAATAACGCCGCGTCCGAAAGGACGCGGCGTTTTGCGTTAGAACGCAAAATTCTGCCCCAGCGCAACGTTGGCGAAGGGGCGGGCGACGGTTGTTGCATTGGCATAATCGGTCGCGTCGCCCAGCCTGCCGTAATTTTGATTTGTCCCGAGATACCGGCCCGGCACCACCGCGCCAAATTTCGGGTCGGTAGAGACTTTGTAGATCGTATTGCCGCTGATGAAGATGTAGCCGCTTGCATCATTCCGGCAGAACACGATTCCGCCGGCACAATTCTTCAGCATGTTATTGGACGCCTGAGCGATGAAGGCGCCCGGCGCGCGGGCATAGTTGGTGGGATCGAGGATGATGCCCCAGCTTTCGCAATCTTCGAGGATGTTGTCTGACACCACCACGTCGGCGCAGGCCGATATGCCGGTACCCCAAGTCTCATAGATATAGGTGCCGTCGACGATGCGCTTGTTGCGGGAGCCGACAATCTGATTGCCGGTGACGATGCCGCGGCGCCCGCCATAATCCTGGTTCACGACATTGATGCCGGCGCCGCAGTCGCGCACGATGTTGTTGGCAACGAGGCAGCCGTTGTAGGTGTCGGTGGCGTCCGGCGCTTCGATATAGATCGCACATTCTTCGTTGCCCGTGCTTTCGTTGCCGATGATCTGCACATCGCTGGCGCTGTTGGCGCGGATGGCCGAAAAGGCGGAAGACGAAATCTTGTTGCCGGTCACCGCGACCTTGCCGGCACGATAGATCAGGATGGCATTGCCATAGGCTCCGCTGCCGCGGCGGTTGGCACGGGTGACGGAAATCCTGTTATTGGAGACGATGCTGCCATCGTCACCGATGCGGCTGCGGGAAACCTGAATGCCCTGGTTGCCCGAGTTGCTGATGATGTTTCCGTCAATGGTGATGCGGCCATCTCGGCTGGAAATAGACGTTTCGGCGGCGCTATCGATCAGGTTATTGGCGATGCTGCCGCTGACCTGGCTGAGGCGGATGCCGCCAACTTTGGAGTTTCGCAGCACGCAACGCTCCACGACCAGATCGTCGACTTGCGAGACGTCGATCAGGCCGAGCCGGTTGGGCGGAGCAGGGGAGTCGGCGCCGTCCATGGTGATTTCGCTGATGCGCACATGCGCCAGCGCTCCGCCGCTGCGTGATGGTGCAACCGCAACGCAGGGCCCTTGCGCCGTGCCGCGAAAGGCCGCCCCGCCTGCGGTTGAATAGAGCGCCAACGGTGCCGTGATGGTCACTGTACCAATGTGATAGGAACCTGCCGGAACGAAAAGCGGCAGTTGCTTTGCCTGCGCGTCGTTAATCGCCGCCTGCAAGCGGTGAGTCTCGTCCCTGCCGGAATTGGCCGTCACCGCATAGTCGGCCGCGTTCAGGCTCGTTACGGTCGGCATGCGTTTTTCCTGCTAGGTATCCAACACCTGTTGGGGAAACAGGCTCTCCACCGCAATCCGGCTCTCCAGCAGATTCTGGTCGTGTGAATATTCGATGAATCGTTCGAGATTTCTATAGTTGGCCTTCAGCCCGATCGGCCATGGATCTGCGCCAAACAGGTCCTTTTCTTCTTCGAAATAATGCCGGCCCCAGGCGAGTTGCGACCAGCCGGGGTCCTCGAAATAGCTCGCTGCCAGGTCCTTGGCTTGCGCGTAGCATTGCATGATCGCTTTCGGCAGCCATGGCTCGCGTTCGGCCAACTCGGCGCTGATGGCAAGCAGATGCATGATCGGGTAGTAGCCGTTCTTCCGGAAATAACGCAGCTCCTCGGCCCGGGTGTCGCGAAACAGCCGGCGCGCCTTGGTCTTGCCGGCCATCA
>DASSPI010000135.1:0-31809 GCA_035699705.1 Xanthobacteraceae bacterium | reverse complement strand
AGCAGGGCTAGCTCAAATGACTTTAGCGCTGGATCGAGCGGGTACTTTCCCCGCATCATTCGCGAGACTGTCGGCTCAGAAAGGCCAAGGACCGGCGCAAGGTCCTTGTTTTTGAGGTTTAGTTTTCGAGCCGCCCGAATGGTGGCTTTTGTTATGATTGATGAATCGGACGGGGCAGATTCCAAGCGAGGCTTAGCGCGCACGGCACAGTCTCCTGCTTCACGAGAAATACTACACCACATTTCTTCCTGTGGAAAGAGAAAACATTCCTCAGAAAGAAATAACATTAATAGTTTCTCAGCGCGAAAACAATGCGGCGGGCTAGATTCAATTCCCGCCTCGATTTCGACGCCAGCGCACAAAGCGCATACCTGCTGCAAACGGGTCGTCGGCTCCAAACGAGTCGGCCCCAGGCAGTCCAGCCGATTAAGAACGACCGAAGTCTTGGAATCCTAGACGGAATCCCATCGGGCGAAAGCGGGTCTTCTCGCCCGCTCAAAACGCCTTCAGCACCACCCAGGCCAGCAGCACCGCAATCACCCAGATGCCGACGGTCATCCAGCGGTTGCGGCGGGCTTCCGCCTTGCCGATGTCGGCGATGGTTTCCGGCGCCAGCCGCAGCCCGTCGCGGGTGGCGTCGTCGAGCTGATCGAGCACATGGCCCGCGCGCGTGAGCAGGCCCGGCACGTTGCCGATGAAGCGGCCGATCTCGCTTGCGCCCTGCGCCGCGCCTTCGATCCGCCCGGCGGGGCCGAGATGCCGCTCGATCCATTCGCGCACCACCGGCTCGGCGGTCTTCCACATGTCGAGTTTCGGATCGAGCGAGCGGCCGACGCCCTCCACCACCACCATGGTCTTCTGCAGCAGCAGCAGCTCCGGCCGCGTGCGCATGTCGAACAAACTGGTGACCTCGAACAGCAGCGTCAGCAGCTTGGCCATGGAAATGTCTTCGGCGGTGCGGTTGTGGATCGGCTCGCCGATGGCGCGGATCGCCTGCGCGAAATCCTCCACCGAATGATGCCGCGGCACATAGCCGGCTTCGAAATGCACTTCCGCGGTGCGGTAATAGTCGCGCGTGATGAAGCCGTAGAGGATTTCCGCGAGGAACCGCCGCTCCTTCAGCCCGAGCCGGCCCATGATGCCGAAGTCCACCGCCACCAGTTCGCCGGCGTCGTCGACGAAGAGATTTCCCGGATGCATGTCGGCGTGGAAGAAGCCGTCGCGCAGCGCATGGCGCAGGAAAGTCTGGATCACCGAGCGCCCGAGCAGCGGCAGGTCGAAGCCTTTCGCCAACAGCCGCGCGCGGTCATTCAGCGGGGTGGCGTCGATCCATTCCAGCGTCAGCACTTCGCGCGCGGTGCGGTCCCAGTCCACCGCGGGCACGCGAAAATCCGGATCGTCTTTGGTATTTTCCGCCAGCTCCGAGAGCGCGGCGGCTTCCAGCCGCAGATCCATCTCCAGCCGCACCGAACGCGCCAGCGTGTCCACCACCTCGATCAGCCGCAGCCGCCGGCCCTCGGCCGACAGGGCTTCGCCCTTGCGCGCGGCGAAATAAAAGGACTCGAGATCGGCCCGAAAACGCCGCTCGATGCCGGGGCGCAGCACCTTCACCGCCACCGCGCGCGGCCCGAATTCCGTCGTCACCTCGGCGCGGTGCACCTGGGCGATGGAGGCGGCGGCCACCGGCGGCCCGAAACTGGCGAAGACGGCATGCAGCGGCTTGTCGAAAGCGGCGGCGATCGCCGCCTCCGCCTCGGCCTGCGAAAACGGCGCCATGCGGTCCTGCAGGCTTTCCAATTCGCGCGCGAGCTTGGCGCCGACGACGTCGGGCCGGGTCGCCAGGAATTGCCCGAGCTTCACATAGGTCGGGCCGAGCTCGGTCAGCGCCGCGGCAAGGCGGCCTTCGCCGGTCGCGCTCTTCGGCCGCTCGATCAGCCGCGCGATGCGCAAGCCGGCACGCGCCGGCAGCGGCAGCATGACCGGATCGACCAGCGCCAACACGCCTTCGCGCGCAAAGACAAAACCCGCACGGGCGAGGCGAGCGAGATGGGCAACGGCGGAGATCACGGAGCCTCTCTTTTCCCATCCCCGCAAGCGGGAGAGGCGAAGGCAACTATCGCCGCGCGTAATGACATGGAAAGAAAAGTCACAGCCGCCAGCCGGAATGCAGCGCCACGATGCCGCCGGTCATGATCTGGAAGGAGGCGCGGCGGAAGCCGGCCGCCTCGATCATCTGCGCAAAAGCCTTCGGCTTCGGGAAGCGGCGGATGGATTCGACCAGGTAGCGATAGGCCTCGGGGTCGCCGGTCACCGCGCGCCCGAGCGCCGGGATCACGTTGAAGGAATAGAGGTCGTAGAGCCTGTCGAGCCCGGGCACGTCGACGCTGGAAAATTCCAGGCAGGCGAAGCGTCCGCCGATCTTCAGCACCCGGTGCGCTTCGTTCAGCGCCTGTTGGATGCGCGGCACATTGCGGATACCGAAGGCGATGGCGACGGCATCGAAGCTGCGATCTGGAAACGGCAGCGCCTCGGCGTTGCCCTCGACGAAGATCACCCGGTCGCCCCGGCCTGACTCGGCGGCGCGCTCGCGCCCGGCCTTGAGCATCTCGGCATTGATGTCCATGACGGTGGCCCGCGTCTCAGCGCCGCCGGCATCGACCACGCGGAAGGCGATGTCGCCGGTGCCGCCCGCCACATCCAGCAGCGCGAACGGCCGGTTGGTTTTCGGCGGATTGACCAGCGTGACCAGCGCATCCTTCCAGGCGCGGTGCAGCCCGGCGGACATCAGGTCGTTCATCAGGTCGTAGCGGCGCGCGACGGAATGGAAGACGTCGTCCACCAGCCCCTGCTTGTCGGCCAGCGGCACATCCCTGAAGCCGAAATGGCTATGGTCGTCACCCGCGCGCATAAGCTTTTGTCCTTTTCCGCAAGGACCATAGCGCGGCACGGGTGGGGATGCTATCTCGGCGCTCGAATGCCGTTAACCCCGGCGATTAGCGCCGATGGGCGAGCGCGATTAACGGGCCGACGAGGGCGTAGTGCAGGATGGTGAAGCCGGTTTCCAGCGCGAAAAAAAGCGGCACCGACGTCATCACGTGTTTCGCCCCGACCGCAATCGTCGAATAGCTCCAGGCGAAGAGTCCTGCCAGCAGACCAAATTTCAGCCCTTGCAGGAGCCAAGAGTTCATCGCGTCGTTGCGCGCGACCCTGGGAAAAAGCCAGGACAGAAACGCGCCCTGGATGCACATCGACAGCAGACCGAATGGAAAGATCACATCGGCCCGATAAACCTGCAGCGCCTCGTATTGCTGCGCGAACAGAAGAAGATGCCAGCTAAAACCGAGCGCGAATGTTGGCACAACATAGGCCGCGAGACCCAGCCAGAATCTCGTGTTCATCTGTCTCTCCTTCTTTCCTCAACCAGCTTCTTGATTCCTTTCAAGGCCGCCATTCGTATTTTTGAAAATTTCCTTTTCAGCACGAGCAAGTTCATCAACGATGTCATCACGTTTCTCGGCTGGTAGTAGGTCTCGTTCGTCAGCAGCGTTCTGTCGCGCTCTTGTTGCTTCAGAACGAAAGAGAACGAGAAATCATTCAGCATTTTTCCGAAGCCGAGGGTGTCGCGCTCGAGCGCCCAGGAGATTTGTTTCGGCGGGATGGACTCGATGCATCTTTCCACGACCGTTCCTGCTCTGCCGCCCATTTCCACCTGACATTCCCGCACCGCTCCCACGGTCTCCCTTCCGGCGGTCGTGCTTATTACGGGTGGCATCCATTGCGGCAGCAGCGACCCATCTTCCAGCACCGAAAATACAGAAGCCGGATCAGCCTCGATGAGAATTTCGTTTGAGCCCTGCAACGGACCTCGATGCATGGTGCCTCCGGTTATTTTCGCCCTTGCGACTGGAGCGCCGCGAGATGATCTCGCCCGTGCTTCAGCCACCTCCGCAGGTTTCTTGCCGTCGACAAACCCTCCGAGGCGACCTGAACGAAGCCCGGCATCGTGCGCTTGCCGCTCCGGCAGGGGGAGACGTGGGGCGACGCAAGCGCCCTGGCGTCACGTTCGCGGCCGACGCGGACCATCAATCTCCTGCATGGTCGCCTCCTACTTGCGTAATGCAAGTAATCCTAGCCGTCGACTTGCAAAATGCAAGTGGGGTGGCCATAATTTGTGAGCCCTCGCAATAACCCCCTGGCAGAATGGCAGAAACCGTCACATACCGATCCTCCTGCCCGCTGGCGTCCGCGCTCGACATCGTTGGCGACAAGTGGTCGCTGATCGTACTGCGCGGCTTTTTCGTCGGCTATTCGCGTTATGGCGACTTTCTGAAGGGGCCGGAGTCCATCGCCACCAACATCCTGGCGGACCGTCTCAAGTCGCTGGAATGCGCGGGTTTGATTGAACGGACCTCGCGGGAGGCCCGCGCCGGCTATCGCCTGACCCGCAAGGGCGCCGACCTGCTGCCGGTCTTGCAGGAAATGGCCCGGTGGGGCTTTGAGCATATCGCCGAGCGCTGGCAGCCGCCGGCCTGGTTCATGAAAGCGAAGCCGAAGGACTTCTATCCGAAAAGCAAATAGTCTCCTTATCGACCATGCCTCTTTTCCCGAAGACCGCGCCAAGATCGAAGCCGTGCATCTCTGCGGTCCACAAACCGCGGATTTCCTCGCAATGATGGGTATTGCATCCTTTGACGCGGTTGCCGAAGCCAACGACGTGGGCGTGGCCGTGAATGCGCACCTAGGCCGCCCCTTCATTAATGCCATGGGCGTTCGCGCTTTCCAGAACGCGATTGACGCCGCCAAGAAAGCATGCCGTCGCGGAGAACCGCAGCGATAAACCATGCCCGAATTACCTGAGGTCGAGACGGTGCGGCGCGGCCTTGAGCCGGTGATGGACGGCGCGCGGCTTTCCAGGGTGGAAGCGCGGCGGCAGGATCTGCGCTGGCCGCTGCCGCAGGGCTTCGTCGGCCATCTCGAAGGCAAGACGGTGCGCGGACTCGGCCGGCGCGGCAAATATCTGCTGCTCGACCTGTCCTCCGGCGACGTGCTGATGATGCATCTCGGCATGTCCGGTTCCTTCCATGTCTTCCAGGGCGGCAAGGCCAAGGACACCGCGCGCTATCACCACGAACGCGCCAAGCACGTCGCGCACGATCATGTGGTGTTTCACATGTCGAACGGCGCGATCGTGACCTTCAACGATCCGCGCCGCTTCGGTTTCATGAAACTGACGCCGCGGGAAGAGCTCGATCAGCATCCGCTGATGAAGGCGATGGGGCCGGAGCCGCTCGGCAATGCATTCGATGCCGAGATGCTGGCGCGCGCCTGCAAGGGCAAGAAGACCTCGTTGAAGGCCGCGCTCAGCGATCAGAAAGTCGTGGCCGGTCTCGGCAACATCTATGTCTGCGAGGCGCTGCACCGGGCGTGTTTGTCGCCCAAGCGCATGGCCTCGACCATCGCCAGCAAAACCGGCGCGCCGAACGAACGGGCTTCCAGCCTGGTCGAGGCCATCAAGGCCGTACTGAAGGATGCGATCGAGGCCGGCGGCTCCTCGCTGCGCGATCACAAGCGCACCGATGGCGAGCTCGGCGCCTTCCAGCATAATTTCCGGGTGTATGACCGCGAGGGAGAGCCCTGCGTCACGCGCGGCTGCAAGGGCAAAGTGAAGCGCATCGTGCAGACCGGCCGCTCCACTTTCTATTGCCCGAGTTGTCAGAAGTGACGGCACCGCGTCAGCGGGTTGCGGGGCCAAACTCCCCTTCCGCCGCGCTTGACTTAGTCCCGCGTTATGACTATAATCCTATTGTTCCCGCGCGGTTTTCATGAGGCCGTGCGGGCCGGTGGAGCGCCGGGAGGCGCTGGGCCCTTGCGCCGAGGGCTCGCACGCCTCCGTCAACGGCGTGCGGCGGGGCCGATCGCAAGGCTCCGCCAAAGGGGTCTCGCAAACCCCTTGGCGCCTCCCGGCGCTCCATTTCCCTTTGAAGGGAAAGGAAAAAGGGTAGACGGCTCGCTCAGGCCGCTAAAAACCGGGCCGGCGAAGCCGCGCCCGGCCTATCCCAAGGTCGCATTCCGTCCTTCTTGACTCCGCCTATCTGGGAGGGTAGAGCGAACGTTCATTCGCTTTTGGTGCGATGCAAAATCCCGTTTGGGGCAGCCTATGCCGCGCGTCACCACCGCCTTCAAGGAAGATCGCCGCGCCGAGATTCTCGAAGCCGCGCGGCGTTGCGTCGCCCGCTCCGGCTTCCATCAGGCCTCGATGCAGGAGATCTGCGCCGAAGCCGGCATGAGCCCGGGCAATCTCTACCGTTACTTTCCTTCCAAGGAAGCGATCATCGCCGGCATCGCCGAACGCGACCGCGCGGAAGTCGGCGCGCAGCTTGCAGCGGCACAATACACCGACGACTTCTTCGCCACCTTTGCCGCGCTGGCGCGCCATCATCTCATCGACCGCAGCGCCGATGACGTCGGCCTCTGTACCGAAATGGTCGCGGAAAGCCGGAGAAATCCCGCGATCGCGAAAATCATGCAGGACTTCGACGCCGACGTGCGCACGCGGCTGATCGCCATGCTGCGGTCCGCCGCCGGGCGCGGCGACATCCGCTCCGACGTGGACTTTGAAGGAGTGGTGACCATGCTGATGGTGATCGCCGATGGCGTCTGGTGGCGCCGCGCGGTCGACCCGGCCTTCGATGCCGAGACGGTGCTTCCGATCTTCATGGATCTCACGCGCCACATGCTGCTGGGCAACGCAGCCGACCGCACCAAGAACAAGGACGCTCAGTCATGAAAATGAATGTGAGCCGTACCGCCGCCATCGGGCTGGTTCTCGCCGCGGGACTCTGGATCGGGTCCGGCTATTTGCTTCCGCATGAAACGCCGGACAGCCGGGCTGCCATCCGCGCGAATGAACAGGCGCCCAAGCTGTTCCGCGTCGCGGTCATCGATGCGCGGACCGAGCAGCACAGCCGCAAGCTCATCCTCTCCGGCCGCACCGAAGCCGACCGCAAAGTGATGGCAGTCGCGCGCACCGGCGGCGTATTGACCGAGCTGCGGGTGCGGCGCGGACAAGTCGTGAAGAAGGACGAGATCATCGCGGTGCTTTCCGACGAGGCGCGCGAGGCGCAGGTCGCGCAGGCGCGCGCGCTGGTCGCGCAGCGCAAGGCGGAATTGGAAGCGCGCCGCAAATTGATCGAAACCGGGGCCTTGCCCAAGCTCGATCTGGTCAATCTCGAATCGCAGACCAAGGCGGCGGAAGCCGCGCTTTCCACCGCGGAAGCCGAGCGCGAGCGCAGCATCGTGCGCGCGCCCTGGGCCGGCGTGGTCACCGACGTTCCCGCCGAAATCGGCGCCTCGGCCTTCTCCATGGCCGGCAAAGAGATTGCGCAGATCATCGCGCTCGATCCGATGCTGGCGGTAGTGGAAGCCGCCGAGCGCAATCTCGGCGGCATCAAGGTCGGCGCAGCCGCCGAGATCCGCCTCGTGACGGGTCAGAAAGTGTCCGGGCGCGTGCGCTTTGTGTCGAAATCCGCGGCGGCGACGACGCGCACCTATCGGGTCGAAGTGGAGATACCGAATGCCGACGGCGCCATTCCGGACGGCATCACGGCGGAGGTTGCGCTGCGCATGGAGCCGCAGCCGGCGACCCGCGTGCCGCGCTCCGCGCTCACTTTCTCCTCGCGCGGCAGCCTGGGCGTGCGCGCCGTGGATGCGGCCGACACGGTGCAATTCATCCCCGTTTCGGTGATCGAGGACGATCAGGCCGACATGTGGGTCAGCGGCATCGCCGGGGACACGCGCGTGATCGTGCAGGGTCAGGATTTCGTGCGTGAAGATCAGAAGGTCTTGCCGGTGCCGGCGAGCGCGCCGGCCGGCAGCAAAATCTCCAAGGCGCAGTAAGCCAAGATGTCGAAACTCATCGATTACGCGATCAGCCACGCGCGCCTCACCATCGCTTTGCTGGCCTTCCTGCTGCTCGCGGGCTTCGTCGCCTATGTGACGATCCCGAAGGAGGCGGAGCCGGACGTCAAGATTCCGATCATCTATGTGCAGCTCGCCCAGCGCGGCATCAGCCCGGAAGACGCCGAGCGGCTGTTGCTGCGGCCGGTCGAGACCCAGCTGAAATCGGTCGCCAACGTCAAGGAAATGCGCTCCACCGCCTTCGAGGGCGGCGGTTATGTGCTGCTGGAATTCGAGGCCGGCTTCGATTCGAAGTCGGCGCTGGCGGACGTCCGCGCCAAGGTCGACGATGCCAAGAGCGACCTGCCGCGGGACGTGGACGAGCCGATCGTCCAGGAGGTGAACCTGTCGCTCTACCCGGTGCTGGTGGTCGCGCTCGCGGGTGATATGCCCGAGCGCAGCCTGCTTCGCATCGCGCGCGCGGCCAAGAACGCGCTCGAGCAGGTGCCGGGCGTGCTTTCTGCGGAGCTGCGCGGCGCGCGCGACGAAGTGGTGGAAATCATCGCCGAGCCCATGCTGATGAAAAGCTACGGCGTGTCGCTCGATCAGCTGACCGCCGTGGCGCAGGCCTCCAACTCCCTGGTGGCCGCCGGCGCTCTGGAGGGCTCGACCGGCCGCTTCGCCGTCAAGGTTCCGGCGCTGATCGAAAAGCCGCAGGACGTGCTGCAAATCCCGGTGGTTTCCACGCCGGGCACAACAGTGACGCTCGGCGACATCTCGCAGGTGCGGCCGACTTTCAAGGACGCGACCACCGTCACGCGGGTGAACGGCCGTCCCGCCATGACCATCGAAATTTCCAAACGCACCGGCGCTAACCTGATCGAGACGGTCGACGGCGTTAAGTATGTCGTCGAGAAACTGAAGGAGACCTGGCCGAGCGCGGTGCAGGTGTCCTTCACCCAGGACAAGTCCAAAGTCATCCGGCAGATGCTCAGCGACCTGCAGAACTCGGTCGCCACCGGCGTTCTTTTGGTGGTCATCATCATCCTGTTCGCGCTCGGCGCGCGCGCTTCGCTCTTCATCGGCATCGCCATTCCGGCATCGTTCCTTGCCGGCGTGCTCGGGCTGCAGATGGCCGGGCTGACCGTCAACATCGTCGTGCTATTCTCGCTCATTCTCGCCGTCGGCATGCTGGTGGACGACGCCATCATCGTTTCCGAATTCGCCGAACGCCGGATGTCGGAAGGCATGCCGGCACGGCAGGCCTATGCGCTTGCCGCCAAGCGCATGTCCGGCCCGGTGATCGCGGCCACCGCCACCCGCGTCGCCGCCTTCTCGCCGCTGCTGTTCTGGCCGGGCATCGTCGGCGAGTTCATGAAATACCTGCCGATCACGCTGATCGCGACCTTGTCGGCCTCGCTCGCGGTGGCGCTGTTCTTCACACCGACGCTCGGCTCCTTGCTGGGCAAGGCCAATCCGATCCCGCAGGACGAGCGCATGCGGGACACCGGCTTCTACATGCGGACGGTGAAATTGGCCCTGCGGCACCCCGGCACGACCCTCGCCCTGGTGGCGTTCCTGCTGATCGCCGTGCCGGTGGCTTACGGCAAGCTCGGCAAGGGCGTGGAATTCTTCCCCGACGTGGAGCCGGACTACGGCCAGGTGATCGTGCATGGCCGCGGCAATCTCTCGCTGGAAGAGAAGGATCGTCAGGTGCGCGCGGTGGAAGAGCGCGTGCTGAAGGCGAAAGGGTTGCAGACGGTCTACACCCGCTCCGGCGAGCAGCCGCGCGGCATGGACGGCATCAGCGAAGACACCATCGGCGTCATTCAGTTTGAATTCGCCGACTGGAAAACGCGCGACAAGGCGCATGTCATCATGGACAGCATCCGCGCTGACACGGCCGATCTGCCGGGCATCCTGGTGGAAGTTACCTCGCCCCCTGCCGGCCCGCCGACCGGCAAGCCGGTGCGGGTGCAGCTTTCGGCGCTCGATCCCGCCGGCTTGCCCGCGGCGGCGCGCAAGGTCGCCGACATGCTGGGCAAGCGCGCCGATATCCGCGACCTCGACGACGGCCAGCAGCTGCCCGGCATCGACTGGAAACTCGCGGTCGACAAGGCGGAGGCGGCGAAATACGGCGCGGGCGTCAATACCGTCGGCACCGCCGTGCAGCTTGTCACCAACGGCGTGAAAGTCACGGAATACCGGCCGGCGGACAGCGACAAGTCGGTCGATATCATCGTCCGCTTCCCGCAGGACCGGCGCAATCTGGACGAGATCGACGCACTGCGCGTGCAGATGCCCTCGGGCAATGTGCCGGTGGGCAATTTCGTCGAGCGCATGCCGGTGCCCCGCGTCGGCTACATCAACCGCGTGGCCGGCAATCGGGTGATGAACGTCTCGGCCAACGTGCCGGAAGGCGTGCAGAGCGCGAAAGTGCAGCAGGAGGTCGCCGCCGAGCTTGCGCAGATGGATCTCGGTCCCGGCGTGACCTGGAAGCTCAAGGGCGAGGATGAAGAACGCGCAAAGGCCGGGGCTTTCCTGTTGAAGGCCTTCGGCACCGCGATCTTCCTGATCTTTGCGATCCTGCTGGCGCAATTCAACAAGCTCACCTCGGTCTTCATGGTGCTGTCGGCGGTGGTGCTTTCCACCATCGGTGTGCTGCTCGGCCTGATGGTCATGGGTCAGGCCTTCGGCGTGGTGATGACCGGCATCGGCGTCATCGCCAACGCGGGCGTGATCGTGAACAACAATATCGTGCTGATCGATACCTATGACCGGCTGCGGCGCGAAGGTGTGGCCGCCTATGAGGCGATCCTGGAAACCTGCCGCGAGCGCGCCCGGCCGGTGGTGCTGACCGCGGTCACCGCCATTCTCGGCGTGCTGCCGATTGCCTTCGGCATGAACATCGAGTTCCTGTCGCGCGAAGTGACGATCGGAGCGCCATCGACCCAGTGGTGGATCAACCTCTCGACCGCGATTGTCTTCGGTCTTGGCTTTGCGACGCTGCTGACCCTGATCGTCACGCCCGCCGCGCTGATGGCCATCGCCCAGCTCAGCGACAAGCGCGGCCTCTGGCTCACGGCGCTGCAGGGCCGCCTTGCAGCGCTCAGAGGCCGGGTTGTCGGCTTGAGCCGCCGGTGAACGCCGATCGCGCGCTTTGGCGCGCGACATTGACAGGCCGGATTCCACGCTCCTAGTAGAATAATATCGCGGCCTCGCATCGGTCGCGGCGCATCCGCGCGAACTGTTTGAGGCATGACAGGAAGAGGGCGCGCATGAGCATCCGCGACCGGATCGGCTTGGATATCGGACGGCGGTCAAGCATCGAAGATGGCATCAAGGCGGCGATCGAAAACGGGGTTCGCTATCTCGATCTGAAGATCGACGTGCCGCCCAATTCGGTGGAGACGCTGACCGACGAACGCGTCGCGGCCATCCGGCGGGCCTGCGAGCACAACCGCATCCACATCGGCATTCACACGCTCTCCGCCGTGAACGTGGCCGAGGTCGCTCCGCATGTGCGCGAGGGGGTGGATCGTTATCTGTTCGGCCATCTGGAGGCGTGCAAGCGCCTCGGCGGGGAGTGGATGGTGGTGCATGGCGGCTTTCACTTCACCAGCGATTTCGCGATGCGCCGCGATGCGGCGGTCGAGCGGTTGGCGCGGCTGTGCGAACGCGCCGAGCAGCTCGGCATCGATCTGCTGTTCGAGAACATGAACAAGGAGCCGCCCGACGCCGAGGTGCGCTATCTCGGATATAATGTCGAGGAAACCCGCTATTATCTGGAACGCCTCACGTCGCCGCGGCTGCGCTGGGCCTTTACCGTCAACCACGCCCATCTCGTGCCGGAAGGCGTCGAGGGCTTTCTCAAGGCCTTCGACCTTGACCGCTGCGACGAAGTGCGGCTGGCCGACTGCTGGCGCAACGGCAAGGAAATTCACCTCAGGCCGGGCGAAGGGGATCTCGATTTCGCCGACCTGTTCCGCCGCCTCGAGGGCGGGGGCTTCAAGGGCCACTACATGACCGCCTTCGGCTCGCTGCAGGACATGATCAAGGGGCGCGAGGAACTCGCGCGGATGGCCGAGGGCAGCGCGTAAGGCCTGCGCCTCGCGGCATCAAGCGCCGGGCGGGCGCTCGGCGGCCGGCGCCGGCGGCGACGCTGCGGTCTTCGAGAACTCGGTGATCAGCCGCGCGCCGCGGTTGAAGGTGATGAAATCCCAGAACCAGGTGAAGGCGACGATGAATCGGTTCTTCAGCCCGATCAGGAAATAGATGTGCGCCACGCCCCAGAACAGCCAGGCGATGAATCCGCGCAGCTTCACGCCATGAAAGCTGACGATGGCCGCGCGCCGGCCGATGGTGGCGAGATCGCCCATATGGCGGTAGCGGAACGCCGGCATTGACGTTCCCGCGATGCGGGCGGCGACGAGCTTGCCGGCATAACGGCCCATCTGCTTGGCCGCGGGCGCGATGCCCGGCACCGGGCGGCCCTTCCCGTCCTGCGCCGCCGCGGTGTCTCCGATGGCAAAAATCTCCGGGTGACCGGTCACCGAAAGATCCTTTTCGACGATCACGCGCCCGGCGCGGTCATGCGCCGCGTTGAGCCAAAGCGCGGCCGGCGAGGCCACCACGCCGGCCGCCCAGATGAGGGTGCGCGAATCGATCCGGCCGCGCTCCAGATCGACGCCGCCGGCGTCGCATTTGGTCACGCGCGTAGAGGTCATCACCTCGACCCCCATGCGCATCAGCGTGCGCTTGGCGTAGTCCGACAGGTCCTCGGGCATGGCCGGCAGGATTTGCGGGCCGGCTTCGAGCAGGATGATGCGCGCGGTCGAGGGATCGATGCGGCGGAAATCCTTCACCAGCGTATGGCGCGCGATCTCCGCGATGGCTCCGGCCATTTCCACGCCGGTCGGCCCGCCGCCGACAATCACGAAAGTCAAAAGCCGCCGCCGCTCCGCGGGATCGCTCGCGACCTCCGCCTGCTCGAAGGCGATCAGCAATTCGCGGCGGATATGCAGCGCGTCCTCGATGCGCTTTAGGCCGGGCGCGACCGGCGCCCATTCGTCATGCCCGAAATAGGAATGGGTGGCGCCGGTGGCGAGGATCAGGAAGTCGTAGGGTACCGCGCCGGCGGCGGCGGTCAGCACGCGCCGGCCGGCGGTGTCGATGCCGGTCACTGTTGCCATCAGCACGGTGGCATTGCGGTCGCTGCGCAAGATGTGCCGGATCGGCCAGGCCACCTCGGCCGGCGAAAGCGCCGCGGTCGCGACCTGATAGAGCAGGGGCTGGAAGCAATGGTGGTTGTGCGCGTCGAGCACGGTGATCTCCACCGGCGCGCGGCGCAGCGCCTTGGCCGCCTCCAGCCCGCCGAAGCCGGCCCCGATGATGACTACCTGCGGACGCCGCTGCGCCATAGCTGTCTCCGGCGCCCATCATAGACGCGGCTGCGGAGGCTGGAAGCCGCACTTTGGTCGCCTTGCCAAGCGCCTCCGCCAGCTTTAGCAATCCGTCCATTCCCACGCGGTCATCATCCGCGAAGGCGGATGATCCAGCAATCCGAGCCGGTTCGATCCACTCTCGCGGTGATTACTGGATGCCCCGCCTGCGCGGGGCATGACAAAAAGAACGAGGCAGTTCATGGCGACCCATAAGCTCCTGCTCCTGGCCGGCGACGGCATCGGCCCCGAAGTCATGGCGGAGGTGAAGCGCCTCATCGACTTCATGAATAAAAGCGGCCTCGCCCGTTTCGAAACCGAGGATGGGCTGGTGGGCGGCTGCGCCTATGACGCGCATGGCGTCGCCATCACCGATGAAACCATGGCCAAGGCGCAGGCGGCCGACGCGGTGATCTTCGGCGCGGTGGGCGGGCCGAAATGGGACAAGGTGCCTTACGACGCGCGGCCCGAGGCCGGGCTGCTGCGGCTGCGCAAGGATCTGGCGCTGTTCGCCAATATCCGTCCGGCGGTGGTCTATCCGGCGCTGGCGGACGCCTCCAGCCTCAAGCGCGAACTGGTCGAAGGCCTCGACATCGTCATCCTGCGCGAGCTGACCGGCGGGGTCTATTTCGGCGAACCGAAGACCATCACCGATCTCGGCAACGGCCAGAAGCGCGCGGTCGATACCCAGGTCTATGACACCTACGAGATCGAGCGCATCGCGCGCGTGGCCTTCGAGCTGGCGCGCAAGCGCCGCAACAAGGTCACCTCGATGGAGAAGCGCAATGTGATGAAGACCGGCGTGCTCTGGCACGAGGTGGTCGAGCAGGTGCATGCGCGCGAATACAAGGATGTGCAGCTGGAGCATCAGCTGGCGGATGCCGGCGGCATGCAGCTCGTGCGCAACCCGAAACAGTTCGACGTCATCGTCACCGACAACCTGTTCGGCGACATGCTGTCCGACGTCGCGGCCATGCTGACGGGCTCGCTCGGCATGCTGGCCTCCGCTTCGCTCGGCGAGGTCGACGCCAAGACCAAGAAGCGCAAGGCGATGTATGAGCCGGTGCACGGCTCGGCGCCCGACATCGCGGGCAAGGGCGTGGCCAATCCGATCGCCATGCTGGCGTCATTCGGCATGGCGCTGCGCTATTCCTTCAACATGATCAGGGAAGCCGACCTGCTGGATCAGGCGATTGCGGCGACGCTCGACAAGGGCCTGCGCACGGCCGATATCCGCGCACCGGGCGGCACCATCGCCTCAACCACGCAGATGGGCGAGGCGATTGTCGGCGAGTTCGCGACGCTGGCGGGGTGAGCGAGCGCCCCGGCAGCTCCGGGTAGCCTCCCCCGCAAGGGAAAGGACGATTTGCGAAGCAAATCGGACGGAGGTCGCTCACCATCGAGACCGGTCCCCAATCTCAAACAAAAATGGCCGGACTGATGTCCGGCCATTTTTCTGCGATCCGATTTCAGATCACTGGAACAGATAAGGATTGTCCTTGCCGGCCAGGTCGAGCGGCCCGGGCAGCGGCCAGCGCAGGCGGCCGATGTTGGTACCCTCGACCACGTTCAAGGGCGAAGAGCCGTAAGGATGAACGTAGTCGGTATAGCGCTGCGAGCCCGGAAGCACCTCGGTGCCGCCGTCGAGGAAAGAGCGCCGCTGGATGACGATCCTGGTGCGTACGCGCCCGTCTTCACCGCGTTCCATGTAGCGGGTGCCGTCGCCGACAACAACGCGCTGCCTGGTCTGCGCATCCGCGGGCGCGGCCGCGAGGCCGAAGATCACAAGCCCGAAGCAAAGGGCGGCGGCTGACTTCAAATGCATGGCTTCCTCGTCGAACCAATGGGATGCAAATCAATAAGACAACGCAGTCTAGCCGCCTTTGGTTCAGGGCAACAAGCCGGATAGGCGAGATTTCCTCGGATCAGCGCGAGGCGACGCGGCCGCGTTTGATCTCCGCCGGGGGAGCGCCGGGCCCAAGCTTCGGCGTCGGCGTATAGAGATGGCTGCGTTGCCCGCAGAAATTGCGCTTCAACTCGGCCCGGGCGAATAATTCGCGCAGTTTCGGCTCGCTTGCCGCTGCCAGCAGCGCAAGCCGATCGAGCGCGCAGGCGGCGAGGTCGCGTTCCACCGGCGCGGCGCCGCTGATGCAATGCCAGCCCAAAATCTGCAGTTGCGGATTGTCATAGGCGCGCACGAAGCCGAGGCATTGGCGTTCGGATCTGGTGGAAAATTCCACCAGCGAGACGGCGCCGAATTTGGTTTCCATTTCGCCCGCAGGCTTGATCGAACCCGCATCGACGCCTGCAAGCCGCGTTGCGATTTCGCGCTCGGGCGCCCCGAAGCCGTCGCGTTCGGCAACCGGCCGGTAGATCTCGACCAGCAGATGCGGCGTCGTGCCTTCCAGCTCGCCCCAGCTCAGAATGTCCTGCCGGCCGCCGCCGGAAGCATGCCGCCGCATCGCGTATTCGTGGCCGCTCTCCGCCAGCTCGGACAGCGGCAGGGAAAAGGCGGGGTAGGGCTTCGCCACATAGAGCCATTCCACGGACGGCGCAGGATCGCTTGCCACGGTCGCCGGGGTGGCGTGGACGAAATAGGCCGCGGTGGCTGCGAGGCCGGCCAGCGCGCCGATATAGGTGAGCACGCGCACGAAAATGGCGCTGGCGTCCGATCGCAGCAGGGCGCGGATCGCGGCTTTGTGCGAGCGGGCCGGGCTTGGCTTTGCCGCCAAAGCCGCGGACTTCAGCGCATCGAGCAAAAACCGGGGCAACGGGGCCAGGATTTGCGCGCTGCCCTGCAAAAGCCCCGGAACCCGGGTGCAGCAGTCCCGGAAGTACCGCCCGGCGTCCCGGATATACCGGCCGGCGGCTTGCAGCGCCGACGAGACCACCGGCTGGAGCCTGGACCGCACTGCGGGAAGCGGCATGCGGCGGATGCCAAAGCTTTGCGCCGGCGCCGGCGCCATTCGTCCCGCCGCTGTGTCCGTGATAGACATAAAAAACCCCCGGTCGCGCAGCCTGCGTGCCCGGCCGGAATGCGGGGTCAAGTGCGGCGTTGTCTTTGCAGCCTTTCTCGCCTAGAAGCGCTTCCTTCCCGGTTACCGCCGCGGGCGTGGACGGGGGATTTTCCGCCGGAGAGTGAATGATGGGTTACAAAGTCGCAGTCGTTGGAGCCACCGGCAATGTGGGCCGGGAGATGCTCAATATCCTGGCCGAGCGGGAATTCCCCGCCGACGAGGTCGTTGCGCTCGCGTCGCGCCGCTCGACCGGCGCGGAAATCTCCTATGGCGACAAGATCCTCAAAGTGAAGGCGCTCGACCAATACGATTTCTCCGCCGTCGATATCTGCCTGATGTCGGCCGGCGGTGCGGTGTCGAAGGAGTATTCGCCGAAGATTGCCGCGCAGGGGGCGGTGGTGATCGACAATTCCTCCACCTGGCGCATGGACCCGGACGTGCCGCTGATCGTGCCCGAGGTGAATGCGGATGCCATCGCCGGCTTTCGCAAGAAGGGCATCATCGCCAATCCGAATTGCTCCACCGCCCAGCTCGTGGTGGCGCTGAAGCCGCTGCATGACCGGGCCAGGATCAAGCGCGTGGTGGTGGCGACCTATCAGTCGGTGTCGGGTGCCGGCAAGGAGGCGATGGACGAATTGTTCTCGCAGACCAAAGCCGTATTCACGCTGCAGGACCTCGAGGGCGAGAGCAAGTTTCCCAAGCGCATGGCTTTCAACCTCATTCCGCAGATCGACGTCTTCATGGAGGACGGCTTCACCAAGGAAGAGTGGAAGCTGATGATGGAGACCAAGAAGATCCTCGATCCGAAGATCAAGCTGGTCGCCACCTGCGTGCGCGTGCCGGTCTTCATCGGGCATTCCGAGGCTGCGAATGTCGAATTCGAGCAGCCGATCTCGGTCGAGGAGGCGCGCACGATCTTGCGCAACGCGCCCGGCTGCGTCGTGATCGACAAGCACGAGCCCGGCGGCTACGTCACGCCGCACGAAGCCGCGGGCGAAGACGCCACTTATATCAGCCGCATCCGCACCGACCCGACCGTGGACAACGGGCTGGTGTTGTGGATCGTGGCTGATAATCTGCGCAAGGGGGCGGCGCTGAACGCCGTGCAGATCGCCGAAAGCCTGATTAACCGTAAGCTCATTCAGGCCAAAAAGAAGGCGGCCTAAGCCGCCTCGGACGGGGGAATTCTCCGGTCTTCGCGCTAAGTTATTCGAGTGGAGCATGATCTTGTTGGTTAACCAGATCATGCGCCAGCCGGCAGGCGACTCGCCGCGTTGCGTTAGCAAAGATCGTGCGTGATGAAAGCTGATACCAAGCCCCAGCAGCGCCGCGTGTCGGCATTCACCGGCGCGCAGGTCTTCGTCATGTTCGCGGTTTTCCTGCTGCTGATTTCGGTCCCGGTGTGGACGCATCTGCTTCCGCCGCTGTCGGATTACGTCAATCACCTCGCGCGCATGCATGTGATTGCGACGATCGACAAGAATCCCAATCTCGCAAAATTCTACCAGATCGATTGGGCGATCATTCCGAACCTGACCATGGATCTGGTGGTGCCATGGCTCACCCGCTTCGTGAACGTCTATGTGGCGGGCAAGATCTTCACCGTGGCGATGTTCGCGGTGATCGGCTCCGGCGTGCTGGTGCTCAACCGCGTCGTGACCGGCCGCTGGTCGATCCTGCCGCTCGTGGCTTTCCCGCTGCTCTACAACTACGCCTTCCTGGTCGGCCTGATCAATTATCTGTTCGGGGTCGGCATCGCGCTCTGGGCGCTGGCGGGCTGGATCTGGCTGCGCGACCGGCCCTGGCCGCTGCGCTTCGCGCTGTCGTCGCTCTCGGTCGCGGTGCTGTTTTTCTGTCACCTCTCCGCGCTCGGCGTCTATGGCATGGGCGTGCTCGCCGTCGAGCTCATGCGGCTGTGGGAGCGCCGCGACCAGAAGACCTGGAAGCCGGCGCTGGCGGAATTCGTCTTGTCGGGCTTTCCGTTCCTGGTGGCGGCGCCGCTGCTCGCCGCCAGCCCCACCATGCAGCTCGCGGCGCGCTACGAGTGGGAGCCGCTCGGCAAGCTCGACGGCCTGATCAGCGTCGTGGCGGTCTATTCCGACATCGTCACCGTCGGGATGATGGCGATCATCATCGCCGGCGCGATCTGGGCGGTTCGCCGCGGCCTGTTGAGCTTTCATCCCTTCGGCTGGTGGATCGCCGGCGTCGGCATGGTGGTGTATCTCGCTTTGCCGCGCGTGATGTTCGACAGCTATATGGCCGATCAGCGGATCGCGGTGCCGCTCGCCTATCTGCTGATCGCCTGCGTCAATCTCGACATGCGGCTGCGCATGGTCCGCCGCGGCTTTATCGTCATGCTGCTGGTGCTGCTCGCGGCCCGCATGATCGAAGTCGACGTCTCATGGAGCGACCTGACCAACGAGCAGAACGAATTGCGCGCCTCGACCCGCCGCATCCGGCCGGGCTCGACGGTGTTCGTGGCCTATGCCTCGCACGAAGCCGGCAGCGACGTCCGCGATCTCGGCCTCGTCCACGCGCCCTGCATCGCCATGATCGACCGCTCGGCGCTGGTGACCACGGCCTTCACTGTCCTCGGCAAGCAGGTGATGCGTGTGCGGCCGGAATACCGCGGCATGGTGGACGCCGAGGACGGAACGCCGCCCTCGACCGCGCAGCTGATCGTCGCCGCCACCAGACCGAGCGATGATTTTCCCGCCTTTTGGCGCCGCTGGACGGAATTCGACTACCTCTATGTCCTGTTCACCGAGGATGAAGCGGACAATCCGGATCCCGAGCGGCTGACGCTGCTCTACGAGGGCGAGCGCTTCCAGCTCTACCGCATCAACAAGAAGAACTAGCCGGGGGCTAAGGCCCGGCGGCTGCGCAAACTGGGCAAAGCGCGGGCAAATCGTTGTGGAATGCCCCAATTTCCCCATGATCGCGCCTTGATCGCGCAATGAACATTCACTCGGCACAGGGGTGTGTCATTACCGATCGCGCGGCCGTCGCCGTGCGCCGGGGGGCGGGGGATCATGCCATTTGCCGACCTGCTGAAAGGCTGCTCGTTCGATACCGAAACCATTGTGGTTATCACTGAGGCGTTTGAGACGGCCTGCCGCGACTTGGGCCTCATCGACCGCCGGGATCCGATCACCGAGACGCTTGCGCTGAAGATTATTGAAGCGGCTCAAAGCGGCGAACGCGATCCGGACATCATACGGCAGCAAGCCATGGACAGCTTGGCCGCATGATTTATGACGACGAGAAGATCTTTTACGATTGCTTCATGTGCGAGCGGCGGTTTCAGTTTGGGCGATATGTTTACGACGGCCAGTACGTCCCGGCCTGGGACGTCAACATCTGCAACCGATGCCGCCAGAACAACTGGAACGGCATCGATCCCGCCGAACATCCGCGAACCGTGCAGCTTCTGAAATACCGGAGCGTGCCGATCGCGCTCAACGCCAATGGGCGGTTGGAGATCCCGCGCGGCGGGCCGCCCCGATCGATTTCGGCAGAAAAGACAGCCGAAGGCTCATGAGCCTTGCCCGCGGATGAGCCGGCAGAGCTCACTTGGATGCTTCAGATCCAGGGCCGCGCGGCCTTCAGTTTCGATTCGTAGGAATCGATCGCCGGCTTCTTCTGCAATGTGAGGCCGATATCGTCGAGCCCGTTGAGCAGGCAGTGCTTGCGAAAGGCGTCGACCTCGAACCTGATCACGCCGCCGTCCGGCCCGCGGATTTCCTGCTCCGGCAGGTCGATGGAGAGCGTGGCATTGGCGCCGCGCTCGGCGTCGTCGAACAATTTTTCCAGCTGCTCGGGCGTGACGCGGATCGGCAGGATCCCGTTCTTGAAGCAGTTGTTGTAGAAAATGTCGCCGAACGAGGTGGAGATCACGCAGCGGATGCCGAAGTCGAGCAGCGCCCAGGGCGCGTGCTCGCGCGAGGAGCCGCAGCCGAAATTGTCGTCGACCACCAGGATCTTGGCCTTGCGATAGGCGGGCTTGTTGAGCACGAAATCCGGATTCTCGCTGCCGTCGTCGCGATAGCGCAGCTCGGAGAACAGGCCCTTGCCGAGCCCGGTGCGCTTGATCGTCTTCAGATACTGCTTGGGGATGATCATGTCGGTGTCGACATTGATCATCTTCAGCGGCGCGGCCACGCCTTCCAGGGTGGTGAACTTGTCCATTGCGGTCTCGCTGTTGCGGGGTCGGCGGGGTTTAGCGCAAACGGCCCGCTTGCGAAAGCCCGGATCTCAACTGCCCTTCTCGACCTTCGGAACCGCGTCGAGCTGCGTGGTCCAGGGCCGCGCCGAGCGGAACCAGATCTGGCGCTTGGGCACGAGCTGATCGCGCTGCCGCAGGATTCCGACCCGCAGCATGTACATCGCCTGCTGGCCCTCGCCCGGCGTGGTGGCGTAGAGCGGCGAGCCGCAGGTGGGGCAGAAGGCTTGCGCGCGCGGATTGCCGCTTTCCGCCGTCGTCCTCACATAGATCGCCGGCTGGCCCGACATCTTGAAAGTCTCGCCCGATACGGGAATCGACACGCGGAAGGCCGAGGCGGTGCCGGTCTGGCAATCGGTGCAGTGGCAGACGGTGGTCTTTTCCGGATCAGCCTCGGCTTCGATACGGATGGCTCCGCACAGGCATGCGCCGTCGACTTTCATGGCGTCCTCCTTCACTATTTGATGCTCGCCGCTTCACTCCACGCTCGCTTCGATCGCGTCGATGTCCTCGTCCGACAATCCGAAATGATGGCCGATCTCGTGCACCAGCACATGGGTGATGATGGAGCCGAGCGTTTCCTCGTGCTCGGCCCAATAGTCCAGGATCGGCCGGCGGTAGAGCCAGACCATGTTGGGCATCTGGTTCGGATCGCTCACCGACTGGAACGGCAGGCCGATGCCGTGAAACAGCCCCAGCAGGTCGAACTCGGTTTCGCAGCGCATGTCGGTCATCACTTCCTCGCTCGGGAAGTCGTCGACATGGATCACCAGCCCCTGGCACAGGGCGCGAAAGGTGGCGGGCAGCCGCTGATAGGCTTCTTCCGCGATGGCTTCCATTTCGGCCAGCGACGGCGCGGTGGCGCTGCGCCAGTCGATCGGCGGGCTTTTGTCCATAGGGCATGCTTAAGCTGAGCGCGTCCGCTTTTCCACCTCCCTGAAAGCGGGAGGGAAATAGGAGAACCGATCGGGCGTTGACGGCAAGCCGGCAATAAGAGAGCGTTGCTGGCGCTGGCTTGGGGAGACGTGACGATGCGGGCGGCCTGGATGACGGCGGTGGCAGTGCTGGGGCTTGTCGCAGGCGGCCCGGTTGCAGCCGAGCCGGCATCGCCATCTTCCGCCGCGGCTTCCGCCCGCGCGCAGGCCGATCCGCCCCGCCGCGCGCCGCCGCGCATCATCATCACCCCGCGGCAACCCGGCGCGACGCCCTATCCGTTGCCCGGCGCGGCCTATCCGGGACCCGGCTATGTGCGCGATTGCGTGTCCTGGCTGCAAGAGGAGCCGCGCCCGAGCGGCACGGTGATCGTGCCGCGCATGCGCTGCGCCTGGGTGCGCGGGCGGGCGTAAGAAAGCCCGCCGGCGAGGCGGGCATTCTGTGTAATTGTCGTGCCCCGCGAAGGCGGGGCATCCAGTAATCCCGGCTTCTCCCGCAGCAATCGGCGTCAGTGGTTGCTGGATCGCCCGCCTGCGCGGGCGATGACAGCTAATGCCACTCGCGCACGTCGACGAAGTGTCCGGCGATCGCGGCGGCGCCCGCCATCGCGGGCGAGACCAGATGCGTGCGGCCCTTGTAGCCCTGGCGGCCTTCGAAGTTGCGGTTCGAGGTCGAGGCGCAGCGCTCGCCCGGCGCGAGCTTGTCGGGATTCATGGCGAGGCACATCGAGCAGCCCGGCTCGCGCCATTCGAAGCCGGCCTTGATGAAGATCTTGTCGAGCCCTTCGGCTTCGGCCTGCTCCTTCACCAGGCCGGAGCCCGGCACGATCATGGCATTGACGTTGGCGTTGACGGTCTTGCCGTTCACCACGCGCGCCACCTCGCGCAGATCTTCGATCCGCCCGTTGGTGCAGGAGCCGATGAAGACGCGGTTGAGCGCGATGTCGGTGATTTTCTCCCCGCCCTTGAGGCCCATGTAGTCGAGCGAGCGCTCGGCCGCGCGGCGCTTGTGCTCATCGGCGATTTCCGCGGGCACCGGCACGCGGCCGCTGATCGAAACAACCTGCTCGGGGCTGGTGCCCCAGGTGACCAGCGGCGGCAGCTTGCCGGCATCGAGCCTGATCTCGTGGTCGAAATGCGCGCCCTCGTCGGAGCGCAAGCTGTCCCAATAGCGCCGCGCGGCTTCCCAGGCGGCGGCCTTGGGCGCTTTCGGGCGGCCTTTCAGGAATTCGTAGGTCTTCTCGTCCGGCGCGATCATGCCGGCCTTGGCGCCGCCTTCGATCGACATGTTGCAGATCGTCATGCGGCCTTCCATCGACAGCGCGCGGACCGCCTCGCCGGCATATTCCAGCGCATAGCCGGTGCCGCCCGCGGTGCCGATCTCGCCGATGATGGCGAGGATGATGTCCTTAGCGGTGACGCCCGGCGGCAGCTTGCCGTCGACGGTCGCGCGCATGTTTTTGGATTTCGACTGGATCAGCGTCTGCGTCGCCAGCACATGCTCCACTTCCGAGGTGCCGATGCCATAGGCGAGCGCGCCGAAGGCGCCATGCGTCGCGGTATGGCTGTCGCCGCAGACGATCGTGGTGCCGGGCAGGGTGAAGCCCTGCTCGGGACCGATGATGTGGACGATGCCCTGGCGCTTGTCGAACTCGTTGTAATATTCGAGCCCGAAATTCCTGGCATTCTCCGCCAGCGTCGCGATCTGCTCGGCGCTTTCCGGATCCGGGTTCGGCAAGCTGCGGTCGGTGGTCGGCACGTTGTGATCGACGACCAGCAGCGTCTTGTCCGGCGCATGCACCTTGCGGCCGGTCATGCGCAGGCCTTCGAAGGCCTGCGGCGAGGTGACCTCATGCACCAGATGCCGGTCGATATAGATGAGGCTCGTGCCGTCCGGCTGCTGGTCGACCAGGTGGTCGTCCCAGATCTTGTCGTAGAGGGTGCGAGGCTTTGCCATAACCGGAACGCTCCAAGAAACCGTCAGTCATACATAGGGATTGAGAGGTGATTTAGCCCCTCCGGGCGGCCACGAAAAGCCCCACCTCGGCACTCAAAAACAAAAGGCGCGGGAATGCCCGCGCCTTCGGCCGCCAAACGGAAAACAGAATTATTCGGCGGCGTTCTTGGCCCCGGTCTCCTCGCGCTGCTCCTGGCGCTCGGTGATGCGCGCCGCCTTACCGCGCAGACCGCGCAGGTAATAAAGCTTGGCGCGGCGGACGGTGCCGCGGCGAACGACCTTGATGGATTCGATCATCGGCGAATACAGCGGGAACAGACGCTCCACGCCCTCGCCGTAGGAAATTTTCCGCACCGTGAAGCTCTCGTTCAGGCCGGCGCCGGAACGGGCGATGCAGACGCCTTCGTAGGCCTGCACGCGGCTGCGCTCGCCTTCCACGACCTTGACGTTCACCGAAAGCGTGTCGCCCGGCGCGAAATCAGGAATTTCCTTGCCGGCGGAAAGCTTCGCCATTTGCTCCTTTTCGAGCGTTTTGATCAGGTCCATGGGAACTCTCCGTCAGCAGCGCCAGCGGCGCGCGGTTGTCACTGCGATCCTGTATGGGTCGGGCAGCTTCTAATGCATAGCGGGGTATTTGTCACCCTTTTGGCGGCTTTTTTACGCCCCCGCCGGGCCGTGCCTGATAGGCGGTCCAGAGATCCGGGCGGCGCTCGCGGGTGAGTTTTTCCGCCTCGGCCCGCCGCCAGGCCTTGATCTTGCGGTGATCCCCCGAAAGCAGCACGTCCGGGATCGGCCGGCCCTCCCAGACCGCCGGGCGGGTATAGTGCGGATATTCCAGCAAGCCTGCGGAAAAGCTCTCTTCCGTGCCGGAGGCCTCCTTGCCCATGACCCCCGGCCGCAGGCGCACGCAGGCGTCGATCAGGGCCATGGCGCCGATCTCCCCGCCGGAGAGCACGTAGTCGCCGACGGAAATCTCCTCGAGCTCCCGCGCCTCGATCAGGCGCTGGTCGATGCCTTCGAAACGGCCGCAGAGGACCAGAACCCCGGGACCGGCGGCGAGCGCCTCTACCCGGCTTTGCGTCAGCGGCGTACCGCGCGGGCTCATCAGGATGCGGGGCCGGGAGGCGGCCTCGGCGGCGTCCACCGCGCGCGCGAGCACATCGGCCTTCATCACCATGCCCGGACCGCCGCCCGCCGGCGTGTCGTCCACGCAGCGGTGCTTGTCGGTGGCATGCGCGCGGATGTCGATCACATCGAGCGACCACAAGCCCGATATCAGCGCCTTGCCGGCGAGGCTCTGCCCCAACGGCCCGGGAAACATCTCCGGAAAAATCGTCAGCACGCTCGCGCGCCACATCTTTGTTCTCTCAGTCGTCCCCGCGCAGAGGCTTCCACTTTCCCCGTTTGGGAGGCAGAAAGAGGTCGCCGCCTTCGCGGGGACGACGGCTAATCTTTGTCTTCCGGCACCACCGTTTCCTCCGGCAGCACGACCACCAGCCGTCCGCTCTTCAGATCCACCTCCGGCACCACGGCCTCGGTGAAAGGCAGCATTATCGCGCCGCCGCCCAGCGGCTGGATCTCCAAAATGTCGCCGGCGCCGAAATTATGCATGGCGATCACCGCGCCGATCTCATTGCCGTCCTCGTCCTCCACGCGCAGCCCGATCAGGTCGGCGTGGTAGAACTCGTCGCTCTCGATTTCCGGCAGGCGATCGCGCGGCACGAACAGCTTGATGTTGGTCAGCCGTTCCGCCGCGTCACGATCCGCGATGCCCCGCAGCTTGGCCACGAGGTGGCCTTTGGCCGCGCGCACCGCGTCGATTTCAAAGGCGCGCTTGCCGTCCTCGCTCTCCAGCGCGCCGTAGCGCGTCACGGCCATCGGGTCGGCGGTGAAGGTCCATAATCGGACCTCCCCGCGCACGCCGTGAGGCGCTCCGATCTGCGCCACGCAAACCCGGTCGGCCATCGCGCCCTCGCGCGGTTGGAGCCTTAGCTCGCGGCAGTTTCCTCGGCCTTGGCCTTGGCTTCCTCAGCCTTGGCGGCCTTTGCGGTCTTGGCGGCGGCCTCCGCCGTCTCGGCGTCCTTGGTCGCCTGTTCGGCGCGCGCCTTGCGTTCCTTGCGCGGGATCGCCTTTTCCGGATTGTTGCGCTTCTCGCGCTTGGCGACGCCGGCGGCATCGAGGAAACGCATGATGCGGTCGGTCGGCACCGCGCCCTTGGCCATCCAGGCTTTCACTTTTTCCAGGTCGAGCTTCAGCCGCTCGGCATTGTCCTTCGGCAGCAGCGGATTGAAAAAGCCGAGCCGCTCGATGAAACGGCCGTCGCGCGGAAAGCGCGAGTCGGCGACGACGAGGTGATAGAACGGGCGCTTCTTGGTGCCCGCGCGGGACATGCGAATTCTCAGTGGCATTTGGTTTTCCTTTCTTCGATTAATTCATTGTCATTCCGGGGCGCAGCGGAGCTGCGAACCCGGAATCCATAATCACCACCGGGCGTATGGATTCCGGACAGCCGCTGCGCGGCTTCCCGGAATGACGGTTCAGTTTCTTTCTCACTTCTTCTTTCCCAATCCGGGCAATCCACCCAGCCCCGGCGGCCGACCGCCAAGACCTCCCAGCCCGGGAAGGCCGCCCGGCATTCCGGGGAAATTCGGCGGCAGCTTCGGCATGCCCGGCGGCAGACCGCCGGGCGCGCCGGCCCCGCCGCCCGGCATGTTCTTCGCCATTTCCGCCATCTGCTCGGGGCTCGGCATGCCGCCGCCCATCCCGAGCATGTTGGCAAGACCCGCCATCGGCCCGCGCTTGGCGCCGCCCATGGCCTTCATCATGTCGGCCATGCCGCGATGCATCTTCAGCAGCTTATTGAGCTCTTCCACCTTGGTGCCGGAGCCGGCGACGATCCGCTTCTTGCGGCTGTTCTTGAGGATGTCCGGGTTGCGCCGTTCTTTCGGCGTCATGGAATCGATCATCGCCTTCTGCCGCTTCAGCAGACCGTCGTCGAGGTTGGCATTGGCGATCTGGTTCTTGATCTTGGCGACGCCCGGCATCATTCCCATCAATCCGCCGATGCCGCCCATCTTCGCCATCTGGTCGAGCTGATCGCGCAGATCGTTGAGATCGAAAGCGCCCTTGCGCATGCGCTCGGCGGTGCGCATGGCCTTTTCGGCGTCGATATTGGCGGCGGCCTTCTCGACCAGCGAAACGATGTCGCCCATGCCGAGGATGCGGCCGGCGATGCGCCCGGGATCGAAATCCTCCAGCGCGTCCATCTTCTCGCCGGTGCCGATCAGCTTGATCGGCTTGCCGGTGACCGCGCGCATGGAGAGCGCAGCGCCGCCGCGGCCGTCGCCGTCGATGCGGGTGAGCACGATGCCGGTCAGGCCCACGCGCTCGTTGAAGGAACGCGCGAGATTGACCGCGTCCTGGCCGGTGAGCGCGTCGGCGACGAGCAGGACTTCATGCGGATTGGCGGCGCGCTTCACCTCGGCGGCTTCCGCCATCATGGCTTCGTCGAGCGTGGTGCGGCCTGCGGTATCGAGCAGCACCACGTCATAGCCGCCGAGCCGTCCGGCTTCGAGCGCGCGGCGCGCGATCTGCGCCGGCTGCTGGCCTGCGACGACCGGCAGCGTATCGACCCCGATGTCGCGGCCGAGCACGGCGAGCTGTTCCATCGCCGCGGGGCGGCGCACGTCGAGCGAAGCCATCAGCGTCTTGCGCTTGAGCCGATCGCCGAGACGCCTGGCGAGCTTCGCGGTGGTGGTGGTTTTGCCGGAGCCTTGCAGGCCGACCATCATGATCGCAACCGGCGCCGGCGCATTAAGATCGACGCCCTGGCCTTCCGCGCCGAGCGTCGCCACCAGCTCGTCATGCACGATCTTCACGACCATCTGGCCGGGCGTCACCGACTTGATGACGTCGACGCCGACCGCGCGCTCGCGCACCTTGGCGACGAAGGCGCGCGCCACATCGAGCGCGACATCGGCCTCCAGCAGCGCGCGCCGCACCTCGCGCAGCGCAGCATCGACGTCCGCTTCCGACAGCGCACCGCGCTTGGTCAGGCGATCGAGGATTCCGCCAAGTTTCTCCGACAGGCTTTCGAACATCGAAACTCCGTGATCCTCAGGATGAGGGTCTCAACAACAAAACGACGCCCGAGGGCGCATCGCGCTGTCGGGCGGGGCCTCCGGCCTCATGGACCGGTCGGCGGATCAGCAATCGTCATCTCTTGCGAGAACGGCCGGAAACTGGTGCTTTCTGCCCGGAAAGTCAAGTTTTATAGCGGGTTGCAGCGGCTCCTTTTCCGCCCCTGATACGCTCGTTACGGCATGAATTCGCCCATTCCGGGCCCTATGTAGAGCCTGCATGATTTCCCGCCGTCGCATCATCACAGGCATCGCCGGGCTCGCTGCGGCTACCGGAGGCGGGGCGGGGGCGGCGGCGCATTCGGCGCGCTACTACGAGGGCCCGGCATCGGATCACTTCGATGGCGTGCGATTCTTCGACCGGAACGGCGCGCCGCCCAAGGGCCTGCCGGACCTCCTGCGCTGGCAGCTTACCCGCGAGCGCGCGGGGTGGCCCGAGCGGGATCCGAGCCCCTATGCCGACAAGCCGCCGCAGCGGGTGGATAACCCGCGCGATTGGCGCGTGTCTTTCGTCGGACATGCAAGCCTGCTGCTGCAGGCCGGCGGCCTGAATATCCTGATCGATCCGATCTGGTCCGAGCGTGCCTCGCCGGTGGGTTTCGCCGGACCGAAGCGCGTCAACGATCCCGGGATCGCTTTCGACGTGCTGCCGCCGATCGACGTGGCGCTGGTCTCCCACTGCCACTACGACCATCTCGACGCTGCCACCTTGTCAGCTTTGGCGACGCCGCACCGCACGCGCATTATTACGCCCCTCGGAAACGACACCATCATCCGTGGCCATGATCGCTCGGCGCGCATCGAGGCCTACGACTGGCATGCGCGCGTGCCGTTAGGCCGCGACGTCGCGGTGACCATCGTGCCGATGCGGCATTGGTCGGCGCGCGGCCTGCTCGACCGCAACAAGGCACTCTGGGCCGGCTTCGTGATCGAGACGCCGGCCGGCCGGATTCTGCATATCGCCGACAGCGGCTATGGCGACGGCTTCCATTTCCGCAACGCGCGCGAGCGTTATGGCCCGTTCCGCCTGGCAGTCCTTCCGATCGGCGCCTATGCGCCGCGCTGGTTCATGCATGACCAGCACATGGACCCTGAAGAAGCCGTGCGCGCCTTTGCCGATACCGGCGCCGATTATGCGCTCGCGCATCACTTCGGCACGTTTCAGCTCACCGATGAAGCCATCGACGAGCCGCTGGCGCGTTTGGCCGAAGCGCGCAAGGCCGCGAATCTGCCGGAGGAAAAATTCCGCGCGCTGCGGCCCGGTCAGGTGCTGGAGCTGTGACCGCCGCGGCAACCCGTCAGCGCGTCAGCTCGTAGCTCACCGACACCGAAATCCGCTGGATCTGCTCGCCCGCAGAGACCGGAGTGGCGTCGGCCGCTTTGGCGGTCCGCATCGCGATCGGGCCGGGCACGACGCTGGCCTCCTCGCTGATATTCACCGGCGCCCCGAGTTGCACATTGGCGGCCTTGGCATAGACCTCCGCCTTGCGCCGGGCGTCGGCAATCGCGGCCTCGCGCGCCCGATCGAGCGGCTTTGACGGCGAGGAGACCACGAATTGGATGCCGGCAAGGTCGTTGGCGCCCGCCGCCACCAGCCGGTCGATCACCTCAGCCGTCTTCGCCACCTCGCGCAACTTGACGGTCACCTGATTGGAGGCCTGAAAGCCGGTGATGCGCAGCTCGTTGCGGTTGTTGTCGCGCACCGGATGCAGCGACAGCCATGAGGTCTGCACGTCCTGCTCGGCTATGCCGGCGGCTTTCAGCGCGGCCATCACGGCGGTCATCGTCTTGGCGTTGGCTTCGCTCGCCTCGCGCGCGGTCTTGCCGGTGGTGGTCACGCCAGCGCCGAGGATCGCAAGATCGGGCACGATCGCGACCTCGCCTTCGCCCGTCACCGTGATGAGATGGGGCAGCTTATCGATCTGCGCGCCCGCAGGAGAGGCGCTCGCAATCGCTAGCAACGCGATGAAGGCGAGCCGGCGCATCATTTCAGCGGCACATAGACATTCACGATCAGCTTGTCTTCCGGCGTCTTCACCGGATCGGTGACATATTCCTCGATGAACATGTCCTCCGACTCCAGCCGCTTTTCGTCGAGGTAATTGGTGATCGCCTCATAGGTGGTGTCCATGGCGTCGTAGGACCCGCGATGCACGAATTGCAGCATCTTGCCGCCGGGGGATTTTGCGACCGCGAGATCGCCCTTCGGCGGGTTCTTCGGCGTCTCGGCGACCGGGATGCCGACCTGGTACTGGAAACCGGATTCATCGGTCTGGGTATAGATCGCCAGCGGCTTGTCGGACGGCGTGATCTTCTGCTTCTCGAGATAGCCGTTGATCGTCTTGAAGGCCTCGACCAGCGTCTCGTAGGCGGTTTCCCAGGTCGCGGTGCCCTTCATGTAAATGAAGGTCTTCGGCTCCAGCGTCACCTCCGCGCCGAAGGGATCGGCGGGGGCCGCCGGCGCGGGCTGCGCCGGGGCGGGGGCCGGGGCCGGGGCTTTGTCCGGAGCGGGGGTCTGGGCCGATGCGGCGAACGAGAAAGCCGCAACCAGCACGGCGGCGCTGACCGTCAAGAACAGGCGAGACATTTCTGCTTTCCTCATCGACGCGCGCAAATAGCGCCCGCAATTGCGATATTACCATGGCGTATGATTGCCGCGAAATCAGGCGAACTTCGGAGACACTGGCGGCTACTGGCTTACCGGCCGCGATTGGCCATATAAGCTTCATTCATGGGCACGCTAGCCAACCACCCTTTTCTCCGCATGAATGGTCTCGGCAACGAGATCGTGGTGGTGGATTTGCGCCGCTCGCAGGCGACCGTTACCGCCGAGGACGCGCGCGCCGCCGCGCAGCCGCCCGCCGCCGCCTACGACCAATTGATGACGCTGCATGCGCCGCGCACGCCCGGCACCGATGCCTTTGTCCGCATCTACAACAATGATGGCTCGGAGGTGGGCGCCTGCGGCAACGGAACGCGCTGCATCGCCTCGCTGCTGTTCGAGGAAACCGGCAAGAACGCACTCACCTTCGAGACCAAGGCCGGCTTGCTGAATTGCTGGAAAGCGGAGACGCCCGGGCTGGTCACCGTCGATATGGGCAAGCCGCGCTTCGCCTGGAACGAAATTCCGCTTGCTGAAGAATTCCGCGACACGCGCGGCATCGAGCTGCAGATCGGGCCGATCGACAAGCCGATCCTGCACACGCCCTCGGTGGTGAACATGGGCAACCCGCACGCGATCTTCTGGGTCGACGACGTGAACGCCTATGATCTCGCGCAGATCGGACCGCTGTTGGAAAACCATCCGGTCTTTCCCGAGCGCGCCAACATCACGCTGGCCAATATCAAAGCGCGCGATCACATCGTCATCCGCACCTGGGAGCGCGGCGCCGGGCTCACGCAGGCCTGCGGCTCGGCCGCCTGCGCCGCGGCGGTGGCGGCGGCCCGGCTCAAGCGCACCGACCGCAAGGTCCGCATCACGCTGCCTGGCGGCGATCTCTTCGTCGACTGGCGCGCCGGCGACGACCATGTGCTGATGACCGGGCCGGTGGAGTTCGAAGGCAAGGGCACATTCGATCCGGCCTTGTTCGACAAAGTGGGCGTGGGCTGACGATGCGGCGCGATCAGAATACTGCCGTCATCCCGGAAGCCGCGCAGCGGCTGTCCGGAATCCATAACCCCGGTACCAGCGATGATGATGGACAGACCGGGGTGATGGGTTCCGGGCTCGCGGCTTCGCCATGCTCCGGAACGACAAATAAAGTCGATGTCCTCACTTTCGGCTGCCGGCTCAACATCCACGAATCCGAAGTGATCCGGCGCGACGCGGCGGCGCTTTCCGACACCACGGTGGTCAATACCTGCGCGGTGACGGGCGAGGCCGTGCGCCAGGCCCGGCAGGCCATCCGCAGGCTGCGCCGCGAGAAACCGCACAGCCGCATCGTCGTCACCGGCTGCGCGGCGCAGGCCGATCCGCAATCATTTGCTGCCATGCCGGAAGTGGACCGTGTCGTCGGCAACGAGGAAAAGCTGACGCCGCAGACCTGGCAGAGTTCCGCGCATCCCGAGCGCGTGGCGGTGGGCGACATCATGGCGGCGAAACAGATCGCGTTGCCGCCGCTCGATGCGATCGAAGGCCATACGCGCGCTTTCGTGCAGGTGCAGAACGGCTGCGACCACCGCTGCACCTTCTGCATCATTCCTTA
>DASSPI010000134.1:0-7476 GCA_035699705.1 Xanthobacteraceae bacterium | reverse complement strand
ATCGCCCAGCGGAAGGACCGCGCTGCGCTTGCCGCACTGATCGTATCGCAGGGATTTTTCTGGGAGCGCGAGGGCGGCAACGGCGCCGACGAGAAAAAATCCGGCATCGAGAATTTCGCCGCCGCCACCGGGCTGGATGCCCCGGACGGCTCCGGCTGGGAATTTCTCGCCGACTACGCCGCCGAGCCGACGGCATCTCCGGTCGGCGACCGTCAGGATATGATCTGCGCGCCCATCATCCCGGATTTCAACGACGACGAATTCCTCGAACTGGTGAAAGCAACCGAGACGAATCCGATCGAATGGGGCTATCCGATGAAGGAAGGCATCGAGGCGCGCGAGACCGCCAAGCCGGATTCCAAGCTGGTGGAAAAGCTCGGCATGCATTTCGTCCGCGTGATTTTCGACGATGTACCGCCGGATTCCGCCGAGCCCATGCTGCGCATCGTCACGCCCTCCGGTCAGCTCGCCTTCATCCCAGCCGAAACGCTGTCGCCGCTCGGCATCGACCAGCTCTGCTACATCAAGCAGAACGCCGCCTGGAAGATCATGGGCTATGTCGGCGAAGGCGCGCCGCAATAGCCGGAGCGCAGGCGGCGGAAACGCTCAGCCATGCCGCAGCTTGAGCAGGATGATCGCGATGACCGGGACCAGCGTCACCACATTGGAGCCGATGATCGGCCAGCTTCCCAGTAGAATCCCGTAACACAGCCACAGCACCAGCCCGACGGCGAAGACCGAATAGGTCAACAGCGAGATCGCGGCGGTATCCTGCGTGCGCAGGACTTTGAAAGCCTGCGGCAGCCAGCAGATCGTGGTCAGGGTCGCCGCACCGGCGCCGATAAGATTGACGATAACGGGATCCATGCCCGCGCCTTTGCCATTGTGATGCCGATGCAACTGTTCAACGCGCTAAACCACCGATTCGCAACGGCCTTTGCGCCGTTCTATGATGGACACGCCGATGTTTCGCCGATTCGAAAAGCTGTTGAAGCCGACGGAACCGCCCGCCCAGCCCGAGCCGCCGGCGGGCTTGCTGGCTTTCTATTGGCATTTCGCCCGGCAGGCAAAATGGCTCTTTGTCTCGCTGCTGGTGATCGAGCTTTTCCAGGCGCTGCTCGATGCCGTCATTCCCTGGTTTTTCGGCCGCATCGTTACGCTCGCCAGTACCGTTGCCAAAGAGCATTACCTGGCCGAAGGCTGGCCCGTCCTTCTCGGTCTCGTGCTGATCCTGCTGGTAGCGCGGCCCGCCGTCGTCTTCGCGCGCTATCTGGTCACCAACCAGGCGATCTCCGGTCCCTTCACCAACCTGATCCGCTGGCAGTCGCATTGGCATGTGGCGCGCCAGAGCTGGGCGTTCTTCCAGAATGATTTTGCCGGACGCATCGCCAACCGCGTGATGCAGACCGGCGGCGCGATGCGGCAGACCATCGTCTCCGGCATTACGGCGCTCTGGTACGTGCTGGTTTACGGCACCACCGCCCTGTTGCTGGTCGCCAGCGCCGACGCCTGGCTGACCGTCCCGCTGCTTTTCTGGTTCGCGGGCTATGTCGCCTTGCTGGTCTATTTTGTGCCGCGCATGCGCGACCGCTCGAAGAAGAGCTCGGAAGCGCGTTCGGCGGTGATGGGACGCATCGTCGATGCCTATACCAACATCCTCACGGTGAAGCTGTTCGCGCGCGCACGCGACGAAGACAATTACGTGCGTGACTCCATCGATACGCACACCGAGGTATTCCTGTGGTCGCAGCGGCTGATGACCATATTCGGCGCGGTTCTGTCGTTCCTTAACGGCCTGCTGATCACCGGCTCGGTCGGCCTGGCGATCGTTCTTTGGCAAGCCGGCGCGGTCGAGATCGGCGCCATCGCCATGGTGCTGACGCTCACCTTCCATCTCACCGATATATCGCGCCGCATTGCCATCCAGATCGCCGACATCTTCGAGGACATCGGCGTGGTGCAGGAAGGCATGATCAGCATCGCGCGCCCGCTGCAGCTCACCGACCATCCCGACGCCAAGCCGCTGGTGGTGAAAGAAGGCCGCATCGAGTTCAGGGACGTCCGTTTCGGTTATGGACGCGACGTGGGCGTGCTCGACGGCTTCTCGCTGACCATCAAGCCGGGCGAGCGCGTCGGCCTGATCGGCCGGTCGGGCGCCGGCAAGTCTACCGTGGTCAACCTCTTGCTGCGCTTCTTCGACCTGGAAGGCGGCCGCATCCTGATCGACGGCCAGGATATTTCATTGGCCACGCAGGAGTCGCTGCGCGCGCAGATCTCGGTGGTGACGCAGGACACCTCGCTGCTGCACCGCTCGATCCGGTCGAATATCCGTTATGGCCGCCGCGGCGCCAGCGAAGAAGAGGTGATGACCGCGGCCCGGCTCGCCCATGCGGAAGAGTTCATTCAGGAGTTGCAGGATTGGCGCGGCAACACGGGCTACGACGCGCATGTCGGCGAGCGCGGCGTGAAGCTCTCCGGCGGCCAGCGCCAGCGCATCGCCATCGCCCGGGTGATCCTGAAGAATGCGCCGATCCTGGTGCTGGATGAAGCGACCTCGGCCCTCGACAGCGAGGTGGAGGCCGCGATCCAGGCCAGTCTCGACACGCTGATGAGTGGCAAGACCGTGATCGCCATCGCCCATCGGCTCTCCACCATCGCCCGCATGGACCGGCTGGTGGTGCTGGACCACGGCCATATCGTCGAGCAAGGCAGCCACGACGAACTGCTGCGGCTGGGCGGGCATTACGCGGCGCTCTGGAAGCGGCAGTCGGGCGGCTTCATCGATGCCGCACCGGACGAACCGGCCAGCGCCACCGCCGCGGAATAAACCTCGCAAGTTGCTGGATTAGCTTGCTTTTCCTCCGGGCAAGCCGGGCCGCTGATTGCCTGCCGGGTCGGGTTCGTGAGGGGTTTTTTAAGCATATCCCGGCATGATGGGACCTCCCGCGGCCGGAACAATCTCCACATGCCTCGCCGTATCCGCATTTCATTTCTGGATCGCATGAAACTGCGCGCCAAGCTGGCCTCGGCATTTCTCTGCCTCTCCGTCCTGATCGGCATCTGCGGCGCCTCGGGTCTTGTCTTCGTTTACGGCATCGGCGCCACCCTCTCGGTCTTTGCCGACGTCACCTCGCCGCTGCTCGGTCAGACCGTCGTCCTCGCAGACAACGCGCAACGCGTGCGCAGCGTGTTTCTCGATGCCGTCAACAAGAACGACAACGCCGCCTTCGTGGAGTCGAGCGACAAGCTTCGCGATCTCGGCGTTGCCGCGGGCCAGGGCATGGAAAAGCTGCGGCAGCTGTTAAGCCAGGCCAATCTGCCGGTGCGCCTGGGCGAAATCCGGCAGCTGCAGAACGAATTTTCTGAAATTCATCTTGGCTTGCTGACGGCTCACCGGCAGCAACAGATCGCATCACTCGCCGTGCAGGAACGATTGATGTCTTTCGAGGCCGACCGGCGGGAGTTTGATTCCCTGCTGCGGACCATCACGGCCCGCGGCGAAGGGCTGATGTCGCAGTCACGCGATCAGGCGGTACTGGAGGTGTCCGCCGGCATCGCAACAGTCGATGGACTCAACGAGCGTTTTTCGTTCACGATGAACGAGGGTTATCCGCTGGTGCAGGGCCTTTATAAGCTGACCCGCGACGCGGTGACCCTGCAGGAAGCCGCTACATCCTACATCAATACTGATCAGCCGGAATCGCTGCCGGCGGTGGAACGCCGGGCAGCGCTGACCTTCGACAATGCCGACGAGGTTATCGACCACATCGCCGTCCGTCTGCAGACCGCGGAAGGGCAAGGCTATGTGCGACGGTTCAAGACCGGCCTGAAGGAATTGCACAGGCGGCTGACGGGAGACGCCGGACTGTTTGCCGCCTATCGCGAATACCTGAAGATCAAAGCCGAAATCGCCTCGCTGCAAATCGCGCTGGCGAGCATCGAAACACGTTATATGAGTTCGCTCGAAGAGGTGCGGGCGCTGGTCGAGCAGCACAATGAAGGCGCCAAGGCGCGCGCCGGGCAAATGATCCAGCAAGCGCTGGTCTTTATCAGCGCGGTGGTTATAGCCGGCGTGCTGATCGGTCTTCTCTTCAGTCTCATTTTTGCCGATCGGATCGTCGGTCCGATCACGCGGATAACCGAAACGATGACCAAGCTCGCCGCCGGCGGGCTCGATGTCATGGTCCCGTCGCGCAGGCGGACCGACGAAATCGGCGATATGGCCGCCGCGCTGCAGGTCTTCAAGGACAATGCCATCACCGCCCGCAACCTGATCGAGGAACGCGAGCGCGAGCAGGCGGTGAAGGAGGAACGCACGCAGCGGGTGACGGAGCTTTGCCTGGCGCATGAGCGTTCGATCACCGGCCTGCTGCGCGCCCTCAACAGCGCGGCGACCGACATGCGCTCCACCTCGCAAACCATGCACGCCATCGTGCAGGAAACCGGCGATCAGGCCATGGCCGCCGCCAGCGCCTCGCAGGAAGCCAACACCAACGTGCAGAGCGCCGCGGCGGCGACCGAGGAATTGTCTACCAGCACGGCGCAGATCAATAGCCGTGCGCTGCATTCGGCCCAGATCGCCAACAAGGCCGCCGAGGAAACCGAGCGCGCCGGCAACGTGGTGCAGGAGCTGCATTCCACCGCCTCCGAGATCGGCGAGGTGGTCCGCATGATCGACGAGATCGCCAGCCAGACCAACCTGCTGGCGCTCAACGCCACGATCGAGGCCGCGCGCGCGGGCGAAGCCGGGCGCGGTTTCGGCGTCGTCGCGGGCGAGGTCAAGCATCTGGCCGGCCAGACCGCCAAGGCGACCGCCGACATTGCCGCGCGTGTGGCCGCCATCCAGAGTGCGACCGAACAGGCGGTGCAGGCGATCCAGGGCGTGCGCTGCACCATCGGCGAGATGCGGGAAATCTCGCACTTCGTCGCCGCCACGATGGAAAACCAGAGCACCGCCACCAGCGATATCGCGGCCAATACCGGCCTGGTCGCGAGCGCCACCGCGAAAGTAACGGCGAACGCCGCCAGCGTCAGCAGCAGCATGGAATCGACCGGCTCCGCCGCCAATCAGGTGGTGGAAGCGGCGATCGACCTCAATCGCCAGGCCGAGGCGCTGCGCATGGAGATCGGCAGCTTCCTGGAAAATATCCGCGCGGCCTAGCGAAGTCCCGGCTGTAAACCACGCCTATCAACCATGCGGCGCGTTAACTGTGGACGCGCGATACCGGCGGCACGCGGCCTTTGTTAAAACGGGTTCTTCGTTGTGCAACCGGAACCCGAGCGCCGCCCATGTCGGAGCACCTCCATCTCGCCGCTCTCGCAGGCACGCTGTTTGTGATGTCCTATACCGGCGTCGCCTGGGTGATGGCCGGCACGCCGATGCCCGGCATGAAACCGGAGCAGCTGCGCGTCGCCGCGCTGCCGGCTCACGATGCGACCTCCGGCCGGCCGCTCGCGTCCGCGCCAGTCCTACCGCCGCAGCCGGTCCAGCCGGCGGCGCTGCCGCGCGGCGATGGCCATCCGCAGCGCGACCAATTGCGCCTCGCCGCGCTCGCGGCCAGCACGGCCTATGCGCAGACTCCCTGCGATGACGCGGCGAAGGCCGTCATGATCCAGGCCGTCAGCGCCTATGCCAAGGCCTGGGCCGACATGATGGGCTGCGGTCCCGACGGCTGCGACTACCGCAAGATCAATGCCACCGCCGCGACCTTTTCCACCCCGCTCGATATTCAGCTGCGCGACGCGGTCGGCGCGGCTTTCGAAAAGCGCGGCATTGCCATCGACGATTTCCCCTCCGCCATCCGCATCAATGTCGCCATGCTGGTGCGCGGTCGCGGCGCCCCGGCCACCGCCTGCCCGCAAACGCGCGCACAGGTCAGCCGCTAGGCGCATTCCCGTCCGGCCGACGCGCCCTTCCATCGCCGCTTTGCCGACGCCATATTGCGGTGATGCCGAAGCCGTCCAAGCCGAAAAAGCCGAAAGACCCGGCCCGCCCCACCCGTTCCAAGGCGGCGGCCGAGCATATGAAGCCGCTGGCGCCGGCGCTGGAGCAACTGCTCAATCCCGGCATCGCCAAGGGCACGGCGGGCGTCGGTTCACAAACAGGTCTCGCACGGGACCCCTCTTCCACCTCTCCCCAGCGGGGAGAGGGAGAAGAAGCGCAGACCGGGATTCAGCCGCCGGCGGACAATTCCTTCGACCGGCGCGCCGATTTCTCCAAGGCGCATACCGCGCGCAAATCCACCAAGGAAAAAGGCTTCGGCGAGGCGCCGCAGGCCGGCTATGTCGGCAAGGGCTCGGTCGAGATCAACAAGGAGATGGCCGAGGCGCTCGGCTACAAGGAGGACGACCTTTCCGGCCTGCGCTCCTCCGGCATCACCGCCACCGTGCAGGCGCTGGAAAATCTGCTGCGCGAAGGCCGCAGGGAATTCGAGAGCGTTCCCTGGGTGCCGCATCGTCCGCCGCGACCGGAGAAATCCGAAGGCGGCCAGCGCCTGGTCATCAAGTCCGAGTTCGAGCCGAAGGGCGACCAGCCGCTCGCCATCAAGGAACTGGTCGAGGGGGTCAAGCGCCACGACCGCACCCAGGTGCTGCTCGGCGTCACCGGCTCCGGCAAGACCTTCACCATGGCGAAAGTGATCGAGGCGACGCAGCGCCCGGCGCTGATCCTCGCGCCCAACAAGACGCTGGCGGCGCAGCTCTACGGCGAGTTTCGGAATTTCTTTCCCGACAACGCGGTGGAATATTTCGTCAGCTATTACGATTACTACCAGCCGGAAGCCTATATCCCGCGCACCGACACCTATATCGAGAAGGATTCCTCGATCAACGAGCAGATCGACCGCATGCGCCATTCGGCGACGCGCGCCCTGCTCGAGCGCGACGACGTGATCATCGTCGCCTCGGTGTCCTGCATCTACGGCATCGGCTCGGTCGAGACCTATTCGGCCATGACCTTCGGCCTGAAGCGCGGCGAGCGCATCGACCAGCGCCGGCTGATCGCCGATCTGGTGGCGCTGCAATACAAGCGCACCGCGGGCGATTTCTCCCGCGGCACGTTTCGCGTGCGCGGCGATTCGATCGAGGTTTTTCCCGCGCACTATGAAGACCGCGCCTGGCGCGTCTCGCTGTTCGGCGACGAGATCGAAGCCATCAACGAGTTCGATCCGCTCACCGGTCAGAACAGCGACGAGCTCGAATTCGTCAAGATCTACGCCAATTCCCATTACGTCACGCCGCGCCCGACGCTGATCCAGGCCATGGCCTCGATCAAGCAGGAGCTGCGCTGGCGTCTCGAACAGCTCAACGCGCAAGGCCGCCTGCTGGAAGCGCAGCGGCTGGAGCAGCGCTGCATGTTTGATCTTGAGATGATGGAAGCCACCGGCAGTTGCGCCGGCATCGAAAATTATTCGCGCTATCTTACCGGGCGCAAACCGGGCGAGCCGCCGCCCACCTTGTTCGAATATGTGCCGGACA
>DASSPI010000133.1:0-12480 GCA_035699705.1 Xanthobacteraceae bacterium | reverse complement strand
CGGGTCAAGGCCGAGATATTTCAACGCGGCGGGAAGGATGTCGTCGGCGGAATCCAGCATGTGCACGCCGCAGGCTTTGAACTTGGCGATATTCTCCGGCTTGAAAACGATGTCCCAGCTGTCGATCTTGGCGTCGGCGCCGAGGACCTGCTTGGCTTTCTTCACGTTGTAGCCGATGCCGACGGTTCCCCACATGTAATTGACGGCATACTGGTTGCCGGGATCATAGACAGCGAGCCGTTTGGTCACTTCCGGCCAGGCATTGACGAGATTTGGCAGCTTGGACTTGTCCAGCTTCTGAAACACCCCGGCCTTGATCTGCTGCTGCATGAAATTGGCGGTCGGCACCACCACGTCGTAACCGGACTTGCCGGCCAGGAGCTTGGTTTCCAGCGTATCGTTGGAATCGAAGGTGTCGTAGGTCACCTCGATGCCGGTGTCTCGCGTGAATTCCTTCAGCACATCCGGCGCGATGTAATCGGACCAGTTGTAGACATTGACGCGCTTTGTCTGCGCGTCGACGGGAAGCGCGCCTGCAATCAGCGCTACAGCCAGAATGGCGGCGGTGCGAATGAGCTTCAACGCATCGTCTCCTTGGATCAGGTCTTGGTGGGAAGGCCGGCCTCTTTCCACGCGATGATGCCGCCGGCCAGATGGGCATCATAATGAAACCCCCTCTCCTGCGCCGCGAGCGAAGCGGTCACCGACCGTTTGCCCGAGCGGCAGGCGAAAACCACTTCCTTTCCCTGCGGATCCGGAATGCTGGCGGGATCGAAGCAGGAGAGCGGCACCACGACGGCGTCGGGATAGCTCTCCACCATGGTTTCGTTCGGCTCGCGCACATCCACCAGCAGCGTCCGGCCCTCGCGGAGGCCGCGGGCCACCTCCTCAGGCGTCAAATCGCGCACCTTTGGCTGCGTTACATCAGACATGGCAGTCCTCCTTCGGGTGAGCGGGTGGATAGTCCATTAAGACCTCGCCGCAAGGGCGTCCAGAGGCTCGAGATGCGCTCCGCAGCCGGCTCGAGCCGGCTTTGGACGGCCCCAGGATCGCGCGGAATGTCGCATGTCCCCTATATGAGACTTGCGCGATGCGTTGTGCAGGTTACCCTACAGCCAAATACCGAAAACCATCGTGTGTCAGGGAGAGATTCATGTTCAAATTTGCGCTGGTCGCGGCGGTCGGGATCGCGGCGACTTGGGCCTTGCCGGCGAATGCCGCTGGCTTTCCCGAGAAAAATATCGACTTCATCATCCCCTTTGGTCCGGGGGGCGGCTTCGACCGCACGGTGCGCATCATTTCACCCGCCCTGGAAAAGACGCTGCCCAACAAGGTTGAGGTGGTGCCGAAGAACGTACCGGGCGCGGGCGGCGCCAAAGGGCTGGCGACGGTGTTCCGGGCCAAGCCGGACGGCCACACGATCGCGATCGCGAACATGCCTGGCGCGGCCATTCCCGCCATTACCGGCGAGCCGACGGAATATGAGGTCGATAAATTCACCTGGATCGCGCGGCTTGCGACCGAGGAATACATGCTGGCTGTGCCGGCGAAATCCAGCATCCGCACCATCGAAGACCTCCAGAAGCTCGGCCGGCCGCTCAAGGTCCCGAGTACCGATTTTGGCTCGACCGCCTACGCCGCTTCCGAGATTTTCGGGCAGGTGCTGAAGTTCTCGATGCAGCACCTGGTCGGCTACAAGGGCACCAATGACTACATTGTCGCGGTCATCCGCGGCGACGGCGAGGCGGCCGTGGCACCGGTAGCCACGCTCAAGCAATTCATCCAGTCCGGCGACATGCGGGCGATCTTCACGACTGAAGAGAAGAGCAGCGTCGAGGGCGTGAAAAGCATCGGCGAACTCGGCTATAAGGAGCTTGTGGGTCTCGGCGTGGAGCGCTTCGTCGTCGGCCCGCCCGGCATGCCGGCGGAGACGGTGAAGATCCTTTCCGACAGCCTGATGAAGGCCATCGCCTCGCCGGAAGCGCAGGCGCATGCCGACAAGGAAGGCTTCGCGCCACAGCCTGCGGACAAGGCCAAGGTCAGCGCGGACCAGACGCTTGCGCTCTATTCAAAGTACAAATCGGCGCTCATCAAGAAATAACCTCACGCCGAGCGAGTGAACAAGGAAGGGCCGCGCCCGCGGCTGACGCGTCATGCTTGAAAGCACGTTGGCCGCCCTGCAGGTGATGTTCACGCTTTCGGGCGCGTTCTTCCTATTCGCCGGCGTCGTGGTGGGTTTGATCTTCGGCATCGTCCCCGGCATCGGCGGCACGACGGCCATCGCGCTGCTGATGCCGCTGACTTTGGGCATGGACCCGCGCAACGCGATGATGTTGATGGGCGGCATCATGGGCGCGGTATCCGCCGGCGGATCCATCACCTCGATCCTGATCAACACACCGGGCGGAGCGCCCAACGCGGCGACCTGTTTCGACGGCTACCCGATGGCCCAGCAGGGCAAGGCCGGAGCCGCCATCGGCGCGGCAGCTGCCGCCTCCACGCTGGGCGGACTCTTCGGCATCATTTTGCTGATTGCTATCATTCCGGTCCTGAAACAGGTCGTCTTGCTGTTTGGCCCGCCGGAATTCTTCATGCTTGCGCTGATGGGTCTCGCCGCTGTTGCGCTCTCGACAGGGGGGCAATTCCTGCGCGGGCTGATAGCCGGCGGAATCGGATTGATGCTCTCGTTCGTGGGCTACAGCGGCGTAAGCGGCACCGTCCGCTTCACCGGAGGCTCCGAATATCTATGGGATGGGATTTCACTGATCCCCGCGCTGACAGGAATGTTCGCGATCACCGAAATGATCGCGCTCTCGATCGTCGGCGGCACCATCTCGAAGGATGCCACCACCACTCGGGTCACCGGGGTGATGGAGGGCGTATGGGCCTGCTTCAAATATTGGAAAACCCTGCTGCAAGGCTCGGCAATCGGAACGGTGATCGGCGCCATACCGGGGCTTGGCGGGACCGTCGCCGCCTTCCTGTCCTACACGGCGGCGATGCAGATTTCCAAAAGCCCCGAGACCTTTGGCCGGGGCAATATCGAAGGTGTGATCGGCCCGGAGGCCGCCAACAATTCCAAGGATGGTGGCTCGCTGATCCCGACCCTCGCTTTCGGCATCCCGGGCTCGGCCGAGATGGCCGTCTTCCTCGGCGTGCTGGTGCTGATCGGGGTTGAGCCGGGACCGATGCTGCTGATCCAAAACGAAGGCGTCGTGTTCAGCCTCATCATCGCGCTGTCGGCCTCCTGCATCATCGCGACGGTGATCACCCTGCTGGTGACGCGCCCGCTCGCGATGATCACGCTGGTGGACGTGCATATCGTGGCGCCGGCGGTGATCGCGGTCTCGCTCGTCGGGGTCTATGCCTTGCAAAACAGCTTTGGCGACGTGGTGATGGCGGTGCTGTTCGGCATTCTTGGCTATGTGATGATGCGGTTCGGCTTCCCCCGAATCACGCTGGTGATCGCGCTTGTGCTGGGAGAGCTTGCCGAACGCAGCTATCATCAGTCGCTACGCATGGCCGATGGCGACTGGACGGTCTTTTTCACGCGGACGACTTCGTTCGTGCTGTTGCTGCTGACTGTGGCCTGCCTGTTATGGCCGGCGGTGCAGACCCTGCGCCGCCGCGCCGGCTTATCGAAAAGGGCCGTATGACCTTCGCCGTCCGCCAGCGGGAGTTCTGGGCCGCGATTGTGGTGCTCGCGCTGAGCGTCGGCTATTTGCTTTGGGCGAAGACCTACCCTCCCGCCGCGAACGCAGTACCGGTCCTGGTCGCCTGGGCAACGATCGTCTTGTCGATCATCGACGCCGTTTCACAATTTGAAACGCCGGTCGGGCGCTGGGTCCGCCGCCTGGTCACCGCCGAAAGGATCGTGGAATGGAAAATGCAGGGCGACGAAGACGCTCCCCTCACCCGCATCGTCCTGGCGGTGGCTTGGATATCCGGCTATCTCGTAGCACTTTTCCTGATCGGCTTCATCATCGCCACGCCGATCTACATCTTCTTCTACATGCTCATCCATGGCGGCCGCAGCCTGCGCGACAGCCTTCTCGCGGCAGCTGGGACCACGCTGGCGATCTGGCTTATATTCGTGGTGCTGTTTCGCTACCCGCTCTATCCCGGCGTGCTGTTCGGCGGATATTGACATTTCCAGAGACTGTGGTTGGGAAACACTGCGCGGCGGGTTGGCAGTGATCTTCAGGCGCCAGTGCCGCCGGACGTTTGCTCAAGCCTGCGCGTGATGCGTTCCAAGATGCCGCGCGCGATTTCGCGCTCGCCCATGATGATGAGGTTCGCCCCGAGCTTGGTCAGGTATTCGACCTCCTCGTCGGAATGCGCACGCGCTATGATCTCAAGATCCGGATTTGCCGCGCGTGCCTGCTCGATGAGATTACCGCTTTCGAACGGATTCGGGATTGCGCTGATGAACCACCGCGCACCGGCCAGGTTTGCGGCCTTCAGGATTCCCGGCTGAGCCGCATTCCCGAAGATGACTTCGATGCCCCGGGCGCGAAGCTCGTCGACGATTTCTCTGCGCTCCTCGATTATCAAAAACGGTTGGCCATTAGCTTCCATCGCCTCTGCCACCAGACTTCCGACACGTCCACAACCGATAATCACCGCGTGATCCTTGAGCGACGTGACCGGCAATTCGTCGGGCTTGCCGCGTTCTGAGACAGCGGCCGGCTGCGTCTTCCGGTCCCATTCGTCCAGCCAGGGCCTTGCCTTAGCAAGAGCAAAGAAGAGGAGAGGGTTCGCCAGAATGGACAGGATCGCGCCCGCAAGGATCAGGTCGCGGCCATTTTCCGGTAGCAACTGCAGCGCAACGCCGAGGCCGGCAAGGATGAATGAGAGCTCCCCGATCTGCGACAGCGATGCGGCGCTTGTCAGGGCCGTAAGCAGCGAGCCGCGCAGCGCAAGGACGATCAGGAACGCTGCCAGCGCATTGCCGAAGACGATGATCAGGAAGGTGGCGAGCACTGGACCCGGCTCACGCATGATGATCCCGGGGTCAAAGAGCATGCCGACCGACACGAAAAACAGGACGGCAAAAGCGTCTCTCAGTGGCAACGTTTCCTGAGCGGCCTGCTGGCTGAGCGTCGACTCGGCGAGCACCATGCCGGCGAAAAAAGCACCCAGCGCAAACGACACCCCGAAGAGCTGGGCCGAGCCGAACGCCACGCTCAGCGCCAGCGCGAGCACCGCAAGGCGGAACAATTCGCGCGAACCGGAGTGCGCCACGTAGTGCAGGATGAAAGGAATGAGCCGTTGCCCCACGACCAACATCAGCAACAAATATGCCCCGAGCTTTGCAAGCGTCAGCCCGAGTGCACCCCAGATGGAGCGAGGATCCAAAACTCCTCTGAACCAGCCGGTCTCCACTTCGGACAACGCCTGCCCACCGAAAAGCGGCGCAAGCGCGGGCAAAAGAACGAGGATGAGGACCATCGCAAGATCCTCGACGATGAGCCAACCGACGATGATACGCCCGCGGTCCGTGTCGATGAGCCGCCGCTCCTGCAAGGCCCGGAGCACAACAACCGTGCTCGCGATGGACAGGGCGAGGCCGAACACGACGCTCGCCCCGGTAGACCACCCCATGGCGTGCGCCAAGCCAAAGCCGAAAGACGATACAAGGGCCATCTGGCCGATCGCGCCGGGAATGGCTATAGCGCTCACGGAAAGCAGATCACGCAGCGAGAAGTGCAACCCGACTCCAAACATCAACAGGATGACGCCGACTTCGGCGAGTTGGAGTGCGAGTGATTGGTCCGCGACATAGCCTGGGGTGAAGGGGCCGATAACCACCCCTGCGATCAGATACCCGAGCAAAAGGGGGATACGTAGCCGGTGTGCGATCGCGCCGAAAACAAATGCCAGACCAAGGCCGACGACGATGGTCACGATCAACGCCTGGTTAGCCATCATCATCCTGTTAGAGGGAGCGGGTGTCCCGGTGGTACTTCGGCGCGCACGCTACTTGGTCGCCTGCCGCAAATTCAAATCGTCACCTGGGTGCCGACCTCCACCACCCGGCCGGTCGGGATCTGGAAGAAGTCGGTGGCGTCGCTCGCCGACCGGGCCAGCCAGATGAACAGCCGGTCCTGCCAGCGCGGCATGCCGGAATGGGCGGCCGGCTTCAGCGCTCGGCGCGAAAGGAAAAACGACGTCGACATGATGTCGAACTGCCAGCCGTGCTTGCGCGCAATGGCCAGCGCCTTCGGCACATTGGGCTCCTCCACGTAGCCGAAACGCAGCGCCACCAGAGTGAAGCTGGAGGAAACCGGCGTGATCGTCACCCGGTCTTGAAGCGGGATACGCGGCGTGTCCGAGATGACGATCGTCAGGATCACGTTGTTCTGATGCAGGACCTTATTGTGCTTCAGGTTATGCAACAGCGCCGTCGGCGCGAAATCCGGCGTGCTGGTGAGAAAAACCGCCGTTCCCGGCACACTGTGCGGAGGCTTCTTTTCGAAGCTGCGAATAAGCGTATCGAGCGGAATCTCGGTGCGGCGGGTCTTCTGTGCCAGAAAATTAGTGCCGCGCAGCCACGTCAGCATGACAAGGACGATGACCGCGCCAAACGCGACCGGCACCCAGGCCCCTTCCGCCAGCTTCAGCGTGGAAGCCGCAAGGAAGACGGAGTCGATGATGATGAATGGGCCCATCAAGGCGGTCGCGAACCACAGCGGTCTGTTCCAGAGCTTCCAGACCACGATTAATCCCAGCGGACCCGCGACCCAGACGGTGGCGGCCACGGCCAGGACGTAAGCCCCGGCGAGATCGCTCGAGGTCCGGAAGAGGCCGACCAGCAGCATCACGCCCACAAATAGCAGCATGTTTACGCGCGGAATATAGATCTGCCCGTAATGCGCTGCCGAGGTGTGGCGGATTTCAAACCGAGGCAAAAGCCCAAGCTGGATCGCCTGCTGGGTGATGGAATAGGCGCCGGTGATCACCGCCTGGCTTGCAATGATCGTTGCGGCAGTAGCCAGCGCGACCAGCGGCAGCAGCATCGATTCCGGAACCAGCCGATAGAACGAATTCTCGATCGTTTCCGGATGCGTCAGCACCAGCGCGCCCTGCCCGAAATAATTGATCACCAGCGCCGGCAATACCAGCAGAAACCAGGCGCTCTGAATCGGCCTGCGGCCGAAATGGCCGAGGTCGGCATAGAGCGCTTCGCTACCGGTGACGGCGAGGAACACCGCGCCCAGCGTCACCAGCCCGATGGTGCCGTGTCCCATCAGGAAAGTGACGGCATACAGTGGGTTGATCGCCGCCATCACGCTCGGATCGTCGGCGATATGCATACCGCCGATCACCGCCATCACCAGAAACCAAATCACGGTGATGGGTCCGAACAGCGCCGAAACCTTGCCGGTACCGTGAGACTGCACAGCGAACAAACCAGCCAGGATCACAAAAGTAAGCGGCAGCACGAAGGGCTCGAAGGCCGGCGTCGCCACCTTCAAGCCCTCCACCGCCGAGAGCACCGAAAGCGCCGGCGTGATCAGCGAGGAGCCGTAGAACATGGCCGCGCCCACGATGCCCAGCGCGAGCACGACCGGCGTCCGCCGGCCCAGTGCGCGGAAGGCGAGCGCGGTCAGCGAGAGCGTGCCGCCCTCGCCGTTATTGTCGGCCCGCAGGAGGATCAGTACGTATTTGAGGGTGACGACGAGGATCAGCGCCCAGAGAATGAGCGAGAGCACGCCGAGCACGATTTCCCGGTCTACCGGGCCGCCGCCGGCGGCAGCCTTCGCGGCCTCGCGAAACGCGTAAAGCGGGCTGGTGCCGATGTCGCCGTAGACGACCCCGATACTGCCGAGCGTGAGCTTCCAAAAGTTCGACTTGCCCGGCGGTTGATGGGCCGGCTCCGTCGCGGCCCGGTGCGGCAGCGTGTCTGGGCTCTTCGTCATGGATTGAATAGGTCTCGCCGCAGCGGAACGGGACGGCCTTATATCACCGGCTTTTCACGGGCACCACGGGCTTTCCCGGGGTCTTTTCGGCGGACCATGGGGTCGTTGCGGAACCGATAAGGCCATCGAAAAGACCCACTAGGGCGTAAAGCCGGGCGGCAGCGCGGGCTCTTCGCGCATCAGGGTGATGGTGACCCGCCGGTTGGCGGCGATATAGGGGTCGTCGGGAAAAAGCGGCTGGGTATCGGCCTTGCCGGCGACCATAAAGAAATGCGCGCTCGGCACGCCCTCCTGTTGCAGGATCTGCCGCACCGCATTGGCGCGGTCTGCCGACAAGTCCCACGGCCCATAGCCTGGTTTCGGCGGCACGCGACTGGCCGCGGTATGCCCGGCGATCGACACCCGCAGCGGCGTCGCCTTCAGCGACGACGCGATTTTCTGCACCAGCTTGCGCGTGCGCTCATTCGGCTCCTTCGAGCCGTCGGCGAACATCGAGCGCCCATCCTGGTCGATGATCTCGATATTGAGTCCTTCCTTGGTCTCCTCGAACATGATGTGCTTGGAGACCTCCGTGATCTCCGGCATCTCCTGCATCGCCTGGCGCAGCGAGGCGGAAGCGAGCGCAAAGGAGCGGTCGGTCTTGAAGCGCGCGCCGAATTCGCGGTTGCGATCCTGGTCCTCCGGCGTCGGCGTGTCGGAAGCTTCCTCGGGCGGAATGTGGGCGGCGTTTTTCAGCTTCGGCCGGGTCGGCAGGCCGAGTACTTCAATGACGCCGGAATAGCGGATGCGGTCCTGCACGCCGAAGGCTTCGCGCATGGACCCGGCGACCATCTGCAGCTTGGCCTGGTCCTGCGTCGAGAAGGCCACCAGCATGACGAAGAAGGCGACCAACAAGCCCATCAGGTCGGCGAAGGTCACGAACCAGCCGTGACCGCCTGCGGCATGCCCTCCTGCTTTCTTCCTCGCCATCGTCCGAATCCGTTCTGGATAACGGCCCGCGTATTCTACGCAGGCGCAGTCTCAGCTTCCGCTTCCTCGTGGCGATGGCGCTCGGGCAGATAGGCGAGCAGCATCTCCCGCACCAAGGTCGGGCTCTTGGCGTCCCGGATCATCAGAATGCCGTCGATGATGAGGGTGCGGTTGATATCCTCGTCATGCAGCTTCAGCTGCAGCTTGTCGGCAATTGGCAGGCAGAACAGATTTGCCACCGCCGCGCCGTAAAAAGTCGCCAGCAGGGCCACCGCCATATAGGGGCCAAGCTTGGAAGGATCCGTCATATTGGCGAACATCTGCACCATGCCGATCAGCGTTCCGATCATGCCGAAGGCAGGCGCGCAATCGCCGATCGCGCGGTAGATTTTTTGTCCCTCATCGAGATGCGTGCAGAAGTTGTCGCGTTCCCGCTCGAGATTGTCGCGGATGAAATCCGCGTCATAGCCGTCGGCAACCATGCGGATGCCCTTGGAAAGAAAGGAATCCTCGATCGCGATTTTCTCCAGCCCGATCGGACCCTGTTTGCGTGCAACCTCCGCAAGGCTGGCGATCTCGTCCACCAGCTCGCGCTGGGTTATGCGGCGCAGCGTGAAGGCATAGCGCGCGCCGATGGGTATGCCGTGAAAGATCGAGCTGAGCGGAAAACGGATGAGGGTCGCGGCGAAGGAGCCGCCGAAAATCACGATAGCGGCGTGGCTGTCCGCGAACATCCGCAGGTCGCCGCCCATCAAGATGAGGGAGCAAAGGACGACGGCCCCGCCGAGAAGACCGAGCGTCGTTGCGATATCCATGGAAACCCCACCCAATGCGACGCGTGCCGCCCCCCGCGGCATCGAGGTACCCTAGCCCTCGCGCCATTAAGGGAGCGTTACCGTTAAGTTTTTCGGGAAATTGCCGCGCAATGGCGCCGCAAAGCCCCTGACAGCCAGCCAAATTGTTACTTGCCACAGCCTTTTGCGGGGTTATGCAGAGGGATGATGACACCCAGCCTTTTTCCCCCCGCCCGCGGCCTGGCTATTCTGGCCGGACTTTTTGTCGCCGGCTGCAGCGGGCTCGGCGAGACCGGATCCTCCGCGGCGCCGGCCGCCGCACGCGCCGCCCCTCCAGTGGATATGGCAGGCCGCTGGCGCCTCGTCTCCGCCAGCGGCCGCGCCTGCGGCATGACCTTCGTTGCTTCTGCGCCTGCGGAAGGAAGCATCGCGCCCGAAGGCGGCTGCCCGGCAAATTTCTTCACCAGCCGGCGCTGGGTGTTGCAGCAGGGATCGCTGCTGATCCAGGATCACACGCAAAAGCCGTTGGCGGTGTTGAAGCAGAATGCCCCCGGACGGTTTGAAGGCGAGTTGGCCAACCGCGAAGCCATCTGGCTCGAGCGCTGACGCTCGGCTCTGCTTTCAGTGACGAGTGGTGGGACGAGCCTCACCCGGGCGTTCCGGCGCTTCGATCGTCGGCGAGTCCGGCTCACCCGCAGGTGTTTCCGCCTGCGCTTGCGCTTGCGCCTGCGCCTGCGGAACCGAGGTGACTTCGCCCGCCCTGCGCCGATACGACATCCATCCGAACGGCAGCAACGCCAGATAGACGAGCGTACCGACGGTGAGCACTTCCCACGGATAGCTGATGAGCAGCGCGAAGAAGACGACAATCGCCGCGAAAACCGGCAGCAGCATCTCCGGCGGCACGCGCTGCCCCACGCGTTTGCCGGAGAACACCGGAATGCGGGAAACCATCAGACCGGCTATCGCCAGCGTATAGAGCAACGTCACGACCGCAGGCGCTTTGAAAAAGCCGAGCAGGCTGATGTAGATCGGCAATAGCACGACCAGCGCGCCCGCCGGGGCCGGCATGCCGGTGAAATAATTGGCGGCCCATGCCGGCCTGTTCGGGTCGTCGATCATCACGTTGAAGCGCGCAAGCCGCAGCGCCGCGCAGATGGCAAACACCATCGCGCCGATCCAGCCGACGTTGCCGATATCCTTCAGACCCCACAGATAAAGAAAGAGCGCCGGCGCGCAGCCGAAATTCATGAAGTCGGCAAGGCTGTCCAGTTCCGCGCCGAATTTGGACTGGCCCTTGATCAGGCGGGCAAGACGGCCGTCGATGCCATCGAGCGCCGCGGCAAAGATGATCGCATAAAGCGCCAGCTCCAGCTTGCCTTCGAATGCCAGCCTGATGCCGGTCAGGCCCACGCAAAGCGCCAGCAGGGTCACAAGGTTGGGAAGCAGCATACGAACCGGCACGGGCCGGAAACGGCGGCGCTTGCTCTCGGGGCGCTCTGGGTCAAAAACCGTGAATGCCATTTTATCCAATATAGCTGATTTTACGTGGTGTCGCCATCGCGTGCGGTAATGTAGTTAAGCAATCAACCGACCCGGAAGTTCCTGTCGTTTTGGGCCGCGCGCAGGTCGGCGATCACCGTTTCCCCTGCGACCGCCCGTTGTCCCTGCGCAACCAGAAAGCTTCCGCCAGCGGGCAAATAGACGTCGACGCGTGAGCCGAAACGGATCATGCCGAGGCGTTGCCCGGCTTCGATGCTCTGTCCTTCGGATGTGAAAGAAACAATGCGGCGCGCCACCAGGCCCGCGATCTGCACCACCGCGATGCTCACGCCGGGCGCGGCAATCAGAAAAGAGTTGCGCTCGTTATCCTCGCTCGCCTTGTCCAGATCGGCATTCAGGAAGACGCCGGCGCGGTAGGCGATGCGCTCGATCCGGCCGGCCAGTGGACTGCGGTTGATGTGACAATCGAACACGCTCATGAAAATGGAGATGCGCGGCAGCGGCGCGTCGCCCATGCCGAGCTCCGGCGGCGGCGGCGCCTGCGTCACCATGCTGATGCGGCCATCCGCGGGAGCCACAAGCAGGCCGTCGCGCGCCGGCGTCACCCGCGGCGGATCGCGGAAGAACAGCGCGCACCATACGGTGAGCGCGAACCCGATCCATCCGAGCGGCTCCCATAGCCAGAACAGGATCAGGGTGGCGACCGCAAAAATCCCGATGAAGGGATAGCCCTCCGGATGGATCGGAACGAGCTGCGAGCGGATGGAAGCGGCGATCGACATGGGACTTCAAATGCCTTTGTTGATTACTCCGCCGCATCGGCGGGCAATTTGTCGCTATCAGGCGTATCGCGCTCGATCTCCGGCGGGCTGCGGTTCTCGCCGCCCTCTTCTTCCTCTGCCCGCGCCAGTTTCTCGCGCGCTTCCTCGGCCTCGCGCTGGCGATTCCACATGCTGGCATAGAGGCCGTTGGCCGCGAGCAGCTGGTAATGCGTGCCGCGCTCCACGATCACACCCTTGTCGAGCACGATAATCTCGTCGGCGGCGACGATGGTGGAGAGCCGATGCGCGATCACTAGCGTCGTGCGGTTCCTCGACACGCGGTCGAGCGCATCCTGGATGTCCTTCTCGGTATGGCTGTCGAGCGCCGAGGTCGCTTCGTCAAGCACCAGGATCGGTGGGCCTTTCAGGATCGTGCGCGCGATGGCGACGCGCTGCTTCTCGCCGCCGGACAGTTTCAATCCGCGTTCGCCGACTTCCGTGTCGTAGCCCTTCGGCGCCATCCGGATGAAG
>DASSPI010000132.1:0-3389 GCA_035699705.1 Xanthobacteraceae bacterium | reverse complement strand
GATTTGAACCGGCCTGTCCGCGTAGGCGACCGCGCAGGAATCCGCGGAGATGAAGCGATGCCGTTCGGTTTGCGCCACGACGGTCAGGACGCTCTCCGATATGCCTTGCGGTCCCAAAACATCCGCGTGGGTGCGCGCGTAGGCGCGAATGGCTTCGACCATCGCGGCGCGTTCGCGGCCGCATTGGGCTTCCTCCGCCGCTGCTTCACCTGCGACAGCCATCAGCGCGACGAGCAGCAGCAAATTTTTCAGCATCGCGGGCCTCCGGCTTCGGCTTTCTCAGCGCCACGATCGCCGGCGCGTCGAAGACCGCCCATCGGCGGCCGTCACCGTCCTCGCACCAGCCCGCCCGAGGTCGCGTTGGCGGGTCCCTTGCAGTCGTTGTCGAAGCGATTCATTCCGAGCGCGACGCGCGTCACCAGTGCGTCCATCTTTCTTTTGTCTTCGGCAGGGTATTCCAGCGCGATATGATGCCAGCGCGTGCCCTGGCACGCCAGGTTGCTCTTGCGGTAGAAGATGCGATCGCCTTTAAAGCCGGAAACCGCGACAAAGCGTTTGGTTTTGCGCAGATACGTGACGCGTTCCCCCTCGCCCGCCGGGCCGACCTTCGGGCGCTGCTCGGCGGGACCGGCATGCAGCGTGAGCCAGGCCGTGCCATCGGGCGAGCTGTAACGCAGAGGTTCGGTCGGCGAGTCGCGCTCCTCCTGGACCCAGTTCGGCGGCACCATCGGGTTTGCCCGCTGCGCCTGAGCGGCGCCTGTCCCGGCGATGAGAAGAATAAGGAGCGCCAGTCGCAGAGCCATTGGGCTTCCCGTCTTGCCTGGTCCTCAGGCCGAATGCGCCGGCTGCCGGCATTCATGCCGGCAACCGTTCGCAGAAATGTTTGTTCCGCGCGGGGACGCGGCGGGTGCCGCTCCGATCACACCGTCCGCCGTTCGGCGCCGGCGTCTTGAGCATGCCGGTGAGTTCTTCGCATCGCGCGACATCGGCGCTCGCTTGCAAGCAATGAAGATTGTGACATCATAAGACACTTGCTGGGGGGTCGTTTCGAAGGAGCCGACCGCCATGAAAATCGGACATTACGCAGCAACCACGGCAACCGTCCTCGTCCTCGGCATCGGAGCGGCATCCGCTGATCTGCTCCCCGAAAGAGTCTCCGGCTACGAATATTTCCCCGGCATTCCCTGCACCATCGAGGGTCACGCGGCCACCTGCGACGTCCAATTCGCAGGCTGGACAGGCAGTGGCGGACAGGTGGCAAACGGCTGGAGGCCGTTTCCCGGGAACGGCCACGGCATGTGGACGGCGATCATCGACTACAGGGGGAAACCAAAGTTTGGCGGACAGATCGCGCTGCTGGATGGGAATTTCGACTTGATGTTCACGGATGGAAAATCGGTGCGAGGCAGGGTCACCGGCGGTACGATCACATGGCCGGCCCGTGGGCAAAGTACGATCTGCGGGAAGGAGGTGGCCGTCGTTTCCATGAACGTGAGATATCGGGTCGGAGCGACGGGTACAGGCCTGTTTCGCGGCTGCCTGCATGATTTGCCGACCGGCAGTGTTATCCCGCCCAAGATCTGGGGCAGGCTGCAATAGTCAAAGTCCGCGGCTTTACCCCCGACTTGATCGGCGGCGGGGGTGAGCGGCTCCGTGTAGACAGAGAACGTTTTTTCCACCGGCAGCACCGCATTTCGGGGCTTCTTTCGGGCCGGGCTTCTAGTAAAGTGAACTCGTCCGTGGGACCAATCCGAAACGGGACTTAAGGGAGGGAACGTATATGAAAAAGTTGTCGATCGGCCTGTTGGCCGCTGTCGCTATCGCTCTGGCAACCGCCCCGGCCGATGCCGCCAAGAAGAAGAAATCCGGCAAAAAGGCAAAGGCGAAAGCTGAAGTCACCCAGGTCCAGGCTCACCCGATGGCCTTCACCTGCTACTGGACTGCATGGGCGGGCACCAAGTCGCCGGGATCAGCCTGCGGCCGCTAGCCTGTCGCCGGGAAGTTCCTGGCGCCGCGCCATGACCGGCGTCTCGCTCTGACTTCTTTGAAACGCTTAAAGGCCCCGCGTCTCGTCATGCGCGGGGCCTGTTCGTTATGCCTCGCTTCCTCATCGCGACTGCGCGCGCAGGCTTCGCGCCAATAAATCAGCGACGCCGCCGGCCGGCGGCAAAAAAACAACGCGAGGCCGGAGGACCGGCTTCGCGTTGTCGTCGTGGTTGATTAGCTGTCGTCGTGGTTGATTACTTGCAGGTGATGGCGGTGGCTTCGCCGCCCGCCGGCCCGCTGACCGAGCAGTCCATGCCGACCTTGAGGGCCTCGCGGGTGCTTGCGGCGCCCTTGATGGTGACCCTGGTGCGCTTGCCGGAGATTTCGTATTTCTTCCCGTCGACGGTGATCTTGTCGCGGCCGTCCCACGCGGTGACCTTGCCGGCGAAGGCCGGAGCGACCGCAAAGCTCGTGGATACAAGGCCCGCGGCAACGATCGTCAGCACCATCCTCATGACTTTCCTCCATTCTGTCTGTTGCGCCGCGTCAGCGCGCGGCGCTTGCGGTCGCATCTTACCGCCGGACCCGGCCAGCCGCCGCTCACAGCAGCGTTACTCCCGTTCGATCATGGGCGGCGGTCCGGGCGACCCCGATGACGGCATCGGAATCTTTGCAGCCCCGGCCCTCAACGTTGTATTTGCGCAACAATTTCGAAAAAAACGCCTGCCTGCGGCTTGTTTTCATTGCATCAAGCCATCGCGATCCGACGATCGACCTTATCATGGGGCCGACTCTGCCACGTGCCGCCAGTCGAGCACGCACAAGAGGGGGCGATGAGAGATGAGATCGCGGTTTGTTGCGTTGATGGCGGTTTGCGGAACGGTCGCTCTGGTTGGTTGGGACACTCCCCGGCTCGGCTTCGATCCGTCCGCCACCGAGGATACCGCAACGCCGGTCAGTGACCCGGATTCGACCGGCAGCATAAATCCTTTGAGCGCCGGGACCCGGCACTTCGACGCAGCGCCTGCAACCGCAATGACCTCGCTCGACGAGGCGGCGATGGCCGATCCCGACCCGACAGAACCTGCCATCCTCAGCGCGGGCGCTTCCGCTGCCGAGACGCCTGTCGTCGAGGCCTCTTTGCTCGAGTCCCGTGGCGTAATTCCTTCGAGCGCCGAGACTCCGCCCTTCAACGCAGCGCCTGCAACCGCAGTGACCTCCCTTGACGAGGCGGCGACGGCCGATCCGGACCCGTCAGAAGATGCCTCCGTCCCTGCGGGCGCTCCCGCTGCCGAAACGCTCGTCATCGAGGCCCCTTTGATTGACCCTGATCGGGTACGGCCGCCGGAAAAACCCGTGCGGCTCGTGTCGGCATTCCCGTCCAGTGCGGCGATCGATTATCC
>DASSPI010000131.1:0-21051 GCA_035699705.1 Xanthobacteraceae bacterium | reverse complement strand
TGAAGGGCGTCAACGAAGACGAGATGCCCGCGCTGGTGGAATGGGCGCACGGCCGCGGCATGGACCTTACCTTGATCGAGGTGATGCCGCTCGGTGACGTCGGCGAAGGCCGGCTCGAGCAGTATCTGCCGCTGTCGATGGTGCGCGCGCGGCTGGCCGAGCGTTTCACGCTCGAGGACATCGACTACCGCACCGGCGGTCCGGCGCGTTACACGCAGGTGAAGGAAACCGGTGGCCGGCTCGGCTTCATCACGCCGATGACGCATAACTTCTGCGAAAGCTGCAACCGCGTGCGCATCACCTGCACCGGCACGCTTTACATGTGCCTCGGCCAGGAAGACGCCGCCGACCTGCGCGCGCCGCTGCGCGCTTCCGAAGGCAATGAACTGCTTTATCGCGCCATTGACGACGCGATCTTGCGCAAGCCCAAGGGTCATGACTTCGTCATCGACCGCCGCCACAAGCGCCCTGCCCTCGTCCGCCATATGAGCGTGACCGGCGGCTGATTTTCCTTTCGTTCGTCGCACCCTGGCCTTGCTCACGCACGGCCGGAATCCGATAACTGTGGCAGCGCAGCTAGCGCATCTATGCCGGCGCGCGAATTCCCTCCCCCTGTAAGGGGAGGGTTACCGAGGGGGTCTGATCTCGGAAGGTGATCCCCACCCGGCGCACGCAGCCAAGCTTGCGCAGGCTGCGTAAACTTGCGTGCGATGCGCCAACCTCCCCTTTTCAAGGGGAGGTCGAGAAGGATGAGGAAACATTGAACGGGCTTCTCAGGCTCAGCCGCGGCATCGACTGGATCAACGCCCAGTTCGGCATCATCGCCACTTGGCTGGTGCTGATCGCCTGCCTGGTTTCCGCCGGCAATGCCGCCAGCCGCTATCTCTTCAGCGAAAGCTCAAACGGCTGGCTGGAGGCGCAGTGGTATATGTTCGCCGCCATTGTGCTGCTTGGCGCGCCCTACACCCTGCGCATGAACGAGCATGTGCGCGTCGACCTGCTTTACGGCTCGGCCAGCGAGCGCACCCGCATCTGGATCGACATCATCGGCGGGCTGCTCTTCCTCATCCCGATCTGCGCCATCCTGATTTATTTCACCTGGCCGTGGTTCGTTCAGTCCTGGAATATCCATGAGATCTCGCCCAATGCGGGCGGCCTCGTGCGCTGGCCGGTGAAATTGCTGCTGCCGGTCGGCTTCGGCCTGATGATCCTGCAGGCCATCTCCGAAATCATCAAACGCGTCGCCGCGCTGCGGCATGTGATCGATGACGATTTCGCTTACGAAAAGCCGCTGCAATGAGCTTCATTCGCGACAACATGGCGCCCCTGATGTTTGGGGGAATGGTGCTGTTCATGTTGATCGGCTATCCGGCGGCTTTCTCGCTCGCCGCCACCGGGCTGTTTTTTGGTTTCATCGGCATCGAGGTCGGACTCATCCGTCCCGATTTTCTCGGCAACCTCACGTATCAACTGTTCGGCGTGCTCTCGAACGATTTGCTGCTGGCGATCCCCTTCTTCACCTTCATGGGCGCGATCCTGGAGCGCAGCGGGCTGGCGGAGGATCTGCTGGAATCCATCGGCCAGCTTTTCGGGCGGGTGCGCGGCGGGCTGTCTTATGCGGTGATCATCGTCGGCGCGATCTTGGGAGCCATCACCGGCACGGTGGCCGCCTCGGTGATCGCGATGGGCGTGATCGCCATGCAGCCGATGCTCAAGCACGGCTATTCCGCGCGCCACACCATGGGCGTGATTGCCGCCTCCGGCACCATCACGCAGCTTATTCCGCCCTCGCTTGTGCTGATCGTGCTGGCGGACCAGCTCGGCCGCTCGGTCGGCGACATGTATGCCGGCGCCATCGGCCCGAGCCTGATCCAGATCGCCCTGTTCTGTGCCTTCGTCTTCATCCTCAGCATCTTTCGCCCGAAAAGCTTGCCGGCCCTGCCCCGCGACGCCCGCACCCTGCAGGGCTGGGCCCTGGCGGCGAAATGCCTGCGCGGCATCGTGCCATCGCTTGGGCTTATCTTCCTCGTGCTCGGCACGATCTTCCTGGGGCTCGCGACGCCGACCGAAGCCGGCGCCATGGGCGCGGTCGGCGCCATCGCGCTCGCCCTGTTCAACCGAACGTTCAGTTACCCGCTGCTCTATCAAGCCATGGCCACCACCATGCGCATCACCGCCATGGTGGTGTTCATCCTGATCGGCGCGCGCGTGTTCAGCCTGGTGTTTCAGGGCGTCGGCGGAAAGGAATGGATTGAGGCTTGGCTGACCGCGCTGCCGGGCGGGCAGATCGGCTTTTTGATTTTCGTCAATCTCTTCATCTTCTTCATCGCGTTCTTCCTGGACTTCTTTGAGATCGCCTTCATCATCATTCCGCTGCTGGCGCCGGTGGCAGCCAAGCTCGGGATCGACCTGGTCTGGTTTGGCGTGCTGATCTGCGCCAACATACAGACCAGCTTCATGCATCCGCCTTTCGGCTATGCGCTGTTCTATTTGCGCGGGATCGCACCGCCCTCGATCAAGACATCGGATATTTATTGGGGTGCGGTGCCGTGGGTCTGCCTGCAGCTTGTTCTGGTGCTGATCCTGATTTTCTGGCCGGAATCGGTCACGCACTGGATCAGCAAGCCGACGATGCTCGATCCGAACAAGGTATTTGACTTGCAGCAGCCGGACCTGCCGCCGCCGCTCTATTTCGGCGAGTGATGAAGTCACGACGGGCAGCATCCGCTTGCGCCTCCCCCTTTCAGGGGGAGGGAGCCAAACGCAGTGCCGATCTATCAGAAATGCTTACCCGCGCGGGCGGGTGCGGATCAGGTAGTTATCGTAGGAATATTCCGCGACCTGCCACCACAGATACTGATCGTTGCGGAAGGCGAGCGTCGATTCCCACGCCGCCTTGAACGCGGGATTGGTCTTCGACACCTCGTCATACACTTCCAGCGCGGCCTTCAGCGAAGCATCCATCACCGCGGGCGGGAAAGGCCGCATCTGCGTGCCCTGCGCGAGCAGGCGCTTGAGCGCCGGCGGATTGGAGGCATCATATTTCGCCAGCATCCAGGCATTGGTCATTTCCGACGCCGTGCGCAGGATCGATTTGTAGGCGGGCGTCAACGAGTCCCAACTCTTCACGTTGATGAAGTTGTGCAGCATGGCGCCGCCTTCCCACCAGCCCGGGAAATAATAGTAAGGCGCGACCTTGCTCAAGCCCAAGCGTTCGTCGTCATAGGGCCCGGCCCATTCCGCCGCGTCGATCGTGCCCTTCTCCAGCGCGGCGTAGAGATCGCCGCCTGCGACCTGCTGCGCCACCACACCCAGCTTCGACATCACCAGGCCGGCATAGCCGCCGATCCTCATCTTCAAGCCATTGAAATCGGCGGGCTCCTTGATCTCCTTGCGGAACCAGCCGCCCATCTGGCAGCCGGTATTGCCGCACGGGATGCCGTAGACGTTGTATTTCTTGTAAAGCGCATTCATCAGGTCCATGCCGCCGCCGAAGAACATCCAGGCATTCTGCATGCGGGCATTCAGCCCGAAGGGCACGGCGGTGCCGAAGGCAAAGGTCGGGTCCTTGCCGACATAGTAATAGGATGCAGTGTGGCACATCTCGACATTGCCGCTTTGCACGGCGTCGAGCGCCTGCAGTCCCGGCACGATCTCGCCGCCGGCAAAAACCTGGATCTGGAATTTGTTGTCGGTGGCCTCCGCCACCGCCTTGGCGAAAACCTCCGCGCCGCCGTAAAGCGTATCGAGCGATTTCGGATAGCTCGAGGTCAGCCGCCATTTCAGCGCGGGCGAGGACTGGGCGATCGCCGGCTTGGCGATCGCTGTTGCGGCAAGGCCTGCGCCGGCCGCGGTGAGAAATTGCCGCCGTTTCATCTGCGCACTCCGGAGTCTTTTGTTCCGCGTCAGCCGCGCCGGCGCGAACGGATCATGAAGTTGTCGTAGCTGAATTCGCCCACCTGCCACCAGATGTATTCGGCATTGCGGAAGTTGATCATCGATTCGTAGATTTTCTTGAAGTCCGCATTGGCCGCGGCGGCTTCCGCGTTCACTTCGTTGGAGGCTCGCAGGCAGGCGTCCATGGTGGCTTCGGTGAAGGGCCGGAGCTCGACGCCGCTGTTGAGCAGCTTGCGCAAGGCCACCGGATTGCGTGCATCATATCTCGCCGTCATTTCCACATTGGCAAGCCCGGCTGCTGCCGTCAGCATCGCCTGGTAGCTCTTCGGCAAATCGTTCCACTTTGCCGTGTTGATGAAGAAATGCAGCGCCGCGGCGCCCTCCCACCAGCCGGGGTAGTAATAATATTTTGCCACCCGGTTGAGACCGAGTTTCTCGTCGTCGTGCGGGCCGACCCATTCGGCGGCGTCGATCGTGCCCTTCTCCAGCGCCTGATAGATGTCGCCGCCCGCGATCTGCTGCGGCACGCCGCCTAGTTTTTCGATGATCTTGCCCGCCCATCCGCCGATGCGAAATTTCAGGCCTTGGAAATCCGATGGCTCCTTGATCTCCTTGCGGAACCAGCCGCCCATCTGGGTGCCGGTATTGCCGCCGACGAGGCCATAGAGACTGAATTTCTGCCCGAACTCGTTGAGCAGCTTCATGCCGTCGCCATCATAGAACCAGGCATTCTGCTGGCGCGCATTCAGCCCGAATGGCACAGCGGTATAAAGGCAAAAGGTCGGATCCTTGCCGACGAAATAATATCCGGCGGTGTGGCACATCTCGACCGTGCCGCGCTGCACCGCATCCACCGCCTGCAAGGCCGGCACGATCTCGCCGGCGGCGAAAATCTGGATCTGGAATTTGTTGTCGCTCGCCTCGGCGACGTATTTCGACAGTGTCTCCGCGGCTCCGTAGAGCGCATCGAGCGATTTCGGAAAGCTCGACGTCAGGCGCCATTTGATCGCGGGCGCGGACTGGGCGATCGCCGGCTTGGCGATCGCTGTCGCGGCAAGGCCCACGCCGGCCGCTCGCAGAAACTGACGACGCTTCATCGACCGCTCTCCCCTGAATCCCACCGAGCTGCCAAGCTAAATCCGGGCCGCACTTGCCGCAAGCCGAGGTTGCCGGAGCGAATCTTTATGCCTCGATCACGATTTTCGGCGCCGCGCGGGCCTCGCCGGTCTGGCCGAGCTGGTCGCGAATCTTCGCCGCGATGTCGCGATAGGTTTTCGCATGCGGGCTGTCCGGCTCGGTCGCGACCACCGGCAGGCCGGCATCCGACTTCTCGCGGATCGTCATGTGCAATGGCACTTCGCCAAGGAACGGCACATTCATGCGCTCGGCCTCCCGCTGCGCGCCGCCATGGCTGAAAATATCCGAGCGCTCGCCGCAGCTCGGGCACAGGAAGTAGCTCATATTCTCCACGATGCCGAGGATCGGCACATTGACGCGGCGGAACATGGCGACGCCGCGCCGCGCATCGATCAGCGCGAGGTCCTGCGGCGTGGAGACGATCACGGCGCCCTTGAGCGGCACCTGTTGCGCCATCGTGAGCTGCGCATCGCCGGTGCCCGGCGGCATGTCGACCACCATGACGTCGAGCTCGCCCCACTCCACCTCGCGCAGCATCTGCGTCAATGCCGACATCACCATCGGCCCGCGCCAGATCATCGGCGTCTCCTCTTCGATCAGGAAGCCGATGGACATGACGGTCAGGCCGTAGCGCGAGATCGGTTTCAGCCGGGTGCCACCCAGCGACTGCGGGCGCTCGCGGATGGAGAGAAGCTTTGGAATCGAAGGGCCGTAGATGTCGGCATCGAGCACGCCGACTTTCAGCCCGAGGTCGCGCAAGCCGAGCGCGAGATTGACCGCGGTGGTCGATTTGCCGACGCCGCCCTTGCCCGACGCGACGGCGATGATCGCCTTCACCCCGGGAGGCGCCTGTGCCGCTTGCGGCGCGGCCGGGCCGCTGGGCCGCGCGCCGGGCGCTGCCGCTTTCGGCCCCGCGCCGCCTGCCCGCTCCGCGGTCAGCGCGATCAGCACCGACTGCACGCCGGGCACTGCCCGCACCGCCTCTTCGGCGCGTTTGCGCACCGGCTCCCAGGCCTTCACCGCTGCGGCGTCGACGGTCATGGAAAAGAACACTTTGCCGTCGCTGACCACGATCTCCGACAGGAAGCCGGTCTGCGGCAAGGGGCGGCCGTCGGGGGCTGGAATCCGGCCCAGGCTTTCGAGAATCTGCTCTTTACTCAGGGGCATCACGCATCCTTGCAATGGGTTGCGCAGCATACGACGTGCATCGCTGGCTGTCATTGCATCCAAACGGATGGGTTGACGGCATCCGCGCTCCCGTCGCAATGAAATCAGCCATGCCATAGCTGCGGGAGGAAATGATGGCGAAGGTTGCTTTTCTCGGCCTGGGCGTCATGGGCTATCCGATGGCCGGCCATCTCAAGAACAAAGGCGGGCACGACGTGACCGTCTATAACCGCACCACGGCCAAGGCCGACAAATGGGTGGCGCAGCACGGCGGCAAGCGTGCGGCAACGCCGCGTGAGGCAGCCGAGGGCCAGGACTTCGTGATGGCCTGCGTGGGCAATGACGCGGATTTGAGAGAAGTCGCCTTGGGCAAGGAGGGCGCTTTCTCCGGAATGAAAAAAGGCGCGGTCTTTATCGACCACACCACCGCCTCGGCGGAAATCGCACGCGAGCTTTTCGCCGACGCCAAGACCCGCGGCTTTGACTTCGTCGATGCGCCGGTGTCGGGCGGACAAGCCGGTGCGGAAAACGGCGCGCTCACCGTGATGTGCGGCGGCGAGGACGGCGCCTTCAAACGGGCGGAGGGCGTGATCGCCGCCTATGCGAAGGCCTGCAACCTGCTCGGCCCGGCCGGCTCCGGCCAGCTCGCCAAGATGGTGAACCAGATTTGCATCGCCGGGCTGGTCGAGGGCCTGGCGGAAGGATTGCATTTCGCCAAGCGCGCAGGGCTCGACATCGAAAAGCTGATCGCCACCATTTCCAAGGGCGCGGCGCAAAGCTGGCAGATGGAGAACCGCTACAAGACCATGAGCGACGGCAAGTTCGACTTCGGCTTTGCCGTCGATTGGATGCGCAAGGATTTGGGTATCTGCCTTGGCGAGGCGCGCAAGAACGGCGCGCATCTGCCGGTCACCGCGCTGGTCGATCAGTTCTACTCGGAAATACAAAAGATGGGCGGCAAGCGCTGGGACACCTCGAGCCTGATAGCGCGGCTGGAGCGGTGATGTCCTTACTTCGTCATGCCCGCGCTTGTCGCGGGCGTTTCGCTTAGATGGGCAGTGCGCTCCTACTCGAGATGGCCGGGACGAGCCCGGCCATGACGAAAAACAACTAAGCCTTTGCGCTCGGCCGCGCGGAAATCTCGGCATGCCAGCGCCGCACATTCTCCAGCCCATCCGGCACCGCCAGCTTCGCCGGCTTCATGAAATCCACCGCCACCAGGCCGGTGATGTCCGCCACGCTAAAACTGTCACCCGCGACGAAGCGCCGCTCCTGCAACGCGCGATCGAGCAAGCCGAGGAATTCGGCGACGCGCGGCTTGTTGGCTTCCGCCCAGGCGGGCACCTGCGGAACTTCCATTTCCTTCATCGCCGGGTGGGTGTGGCGGAAGACATGCGACACCGGCTGGAAGAGGTGCAACTCGATCCGCCTGTTCCACATCTCGATCCGCGCTTTCTCCAGCGCCTCCCGCCCGAACAGCAAAGGCTCCGGCTGCAATTCCTCGAAATAGCGGCAGATGGCGATCGATTCCGTCAGCACGCTGCCGTCATCGAGCTCCAGCGCGGGGAGCCGCTGCAGCGGATTGACGGCGGCATAGCCGGGCGACTTGTGCTGCAGGCTGCCGAGGTCGACCGGCTCAAGCGGCAGCGAAATGCCCTTTTCCGCCAAAAAAATCCGCACCCGCCTGGGATTGGGCGCGCGGCCGCCGTCATAAAGCTTCATGCTTTCCTCGTCTGACCCGGCATTATGGCTAGCGAAATGACCAGCAATCGGCCCCGTTAACTTTTCATCTACCATGCTCCGGAGGGTTTCCGGGGCGAGATCGGCTTGGTTTGCGCGTTTCCTTAAGCGCAGTCTTAAGGAATTTGGGCCAATTTCGCCCTGATTTGATCGTCCCCTTTCACCAGTAGCGTTCAACCTATGTCGATCGAAGCGCGCGACCTGACCGCGGTCCTGGACGCGTCCACAAAACAACGCCGGCGCGTGGCCGCCCAGCGGGTGCGCGAAGCACGCGACCGCCTGACCTCCACCACCGGAACCCGCCCGGCTTTCGATTACGAGCTGTTGCGGCAATACGCGCAGAACCGGCTCTCGGCGTCGCTGGTGATCCTGCTGCTGGTGGGCACGATTGGTTTTCTCTCCAGCCTGTGGACCGGCGCGCTGGCGGCTGGCCTCTGGACGGCGGTCATCCTCATCGTCCACGCCGTCTTCATCAATCAATGCAGTCAGTTCCTGCAGGAAGCGCCGGGCAAGGCCAACATCCGCCGCTGGCGCCTGCGCTTCATCACGCTCGACCTGCTTTTCGGGCTGGCCTGGATGTTTCTGCTGCTGGGCTATGTCGGCAGCGATGAATCCTCGCGCACCTTCATGCTGTTCGTGATGCTGCTGGTGGTGGCGGTATCGAGCATGCTGGCCTCCAGCCTGCCGATCGCGGTGTTCGCGGCGACCACGCCGGTAACGGCTGCGATCGCGGTGAACTTCCTACTCGGCGAAACGGTGCGCGAATCGATTCTCGCCGCCATGGCGGTGACCGCGCAGGGCTATTTCTTCCTGCTTGCGCATCGGCTCTACACCACCACGCTGGCGACAATGGAAGCGCGCGCGGAGAAGGACGCGCTGATCGGCGAGCTTGAGCAATCCAAGGCCATTTCGGACGAGGCGCGCGGCCGCGCGGAGGCCGCCAATATCGCAAAATCGCGTTTCCTCGCGCAGATGAGCCACGAGCTGCGCACGCCGCTCAATGCCATCCTCGGCTTCTCGGAAGTGATGAATAACGAGATTTTCGGCCCGCATGCCGTGCCGACCTACAAGGAATATTGCAAGGACATCCATAATTCCGGCGTGCATCTGCTCAACCTGATCAACGAAATCCTTGATCTCTCGCGCATCGAGGCGGGGCGCCTCGAGCTGAATGAAGAGCCGGTTTCGCTGCTGCTCGTCGTGGAAGATTGCAACCATCTGCTGACGCTGCGGGCGAAGAACCGCGGCATCACCATCCATGAGGTGTTCGAACCGGAGCTGCCGCGGCTCTGGGCGGACGAGCGCGCGATTCGGCAGATCTGCCTCAATCTTCTGTCCAACGCGATCAAGTTCACGCCGCAGGGCGGCGAGATCTGGCTCAAGGTCGGCTGGACCGCTTCCGGCGGCCAATACATGACCGTGAAGGACACCGGTCCGGGCATTCCCGAAGAGGAAATCCCGATCGTGCTGGCGTCTTTCGGCCAGGGCTCCAACTCGATCAAATCCGCCGAACAGGGCGCTGGGCTCGGCCTGCCGATCGCCAAAAGCCTGGTCGATCTGCACGGCGGCACCTTCCAGCTGAAGTCGAAGCTTCGCATCGGCACCGAGGTAATCGTCACTTTCCCGCCGGAGCGGGTGGTCTCGGCGCTGGCGCCGGTGGCGGAGGCGCCTCCGACTCAGCCGGCAGCCGAGGCGCAGGAAAATACCGGCTTGCGCAAGCTAAAACTCTTCGGCTTCGGCCGCTGAAAGCCGCGCGCGGCTATTAACTTGACGCATTGCCTTCCCGATGGTGGCCTTTATCTTGGCTGGCGATTCACCGGAGATGCTCATGGCCGCCATCGAAAGCCCCTGTACCAAGGTGTGCATTATCCATGCAGCCAAGGGCCTCTGCCTGGGCTGCGGCCGCAGCCTGAGTGAAATCGCAGCCTGGAGCAGTCTGAGCGGCGATGATCGAACCCGCTTGATGGCCGATCTGCCGCGGCGGCTGGCCGCGGCCCTGCCTTCGCAGGCGGTGCCGCCACCTTCTGCATAAAAGGCCAATGCGCAACCACCTGTATTGGACTATCTCGCTTGCCATCCTGCTTGCGCTTGGCATCGCGGCCGTCAGCCGCGACCGCGAACTATGGAGCAGGCTCACCGAGCATGACTTGGCCTCGCTGACGACAACGGGCGTCTGGGCCGCGGTCGCCGGAGGCGCCGTCATCGTCATGTTTCGCAATCAGCTTCTCAAGGCGCTGACCGCCGCTCTGTTATGGGCAGCGATCGGAGTGACCCTCCTGGTTGGCTATACCTATCGCTCGGATCTGCGCGCGATCGCCGATCGCGTCATGGCCGAAGTGGTGCCGGGCTGGGCGGCGCAGAAAGGCAATGTTGTCGAGATCGCCCGCGGTCGCGGCGGCGATTTCTCGGTGCGGGCACAGGTCAACGGCGCGCGCGTGTCGATGATGCTGGACAGCGGCGCCAGCGCCGTCGTGCTCACGCAGGAGGCCGCCAAGGCGGCGGGACTACCGCTGGAAGTGCTGCAATACACGACCAATGTGGACACCGCGAACGGCCGCACGCGCGCCGCGCCGGTGACGCTCGATCGCATCACGATCGGCAATATTGTGGAACGGTCGGTGCCGGCATTGATCGCGCAACCCGGCGCGCTCCGGACCAACCTGCTGGGCATGAGTTTCCTCAACCGGCTGGAAAGCTGGGAAGTGCGCGGCGACAAGCTGCTGCTGCGCGCCTATCCTTAAGCTTAAGCGGCTACGACCTCAGCCACCGCGCGGTCGCGCACCAATTCCAGCGCCTGGCGCAAGACATCTGCGCCGGCGCCGGGTTTCACCGCTTCGGTGGCAAGATGGCGCCGCCAGGCGCGCGCCCCCGGCAGTCCCTGGAACAGCCCGAGCATGTGGCGCGTGATGGAATGCAGCCGCGTGCCGCGCGCAAGCTCCGCCTCCACATAAGGAATGAAGGCTTCGACCGCCGCGCGCTGTGAAGGAAACGGCGCGTCCTCGCCGAACAGCGCGGGATCGACCGACAGCAGCCGCCACGGTTCCTGATAGGCCGCGCGGCCCATCATCACGCCGTCGACGCGGCCGCTATGCGCCACCGCCTGCTCCACCGTGGCGATGCCGCCGTTGAGCACGATCGGAAGATCGGGGTGCACCGCCTTCAGGCGATAGACGCGCTCGTAATCGAGCGGCGGCACTTCACGATTTTCTTTCGGCGACAGTCCGGCGAGCCACGCCTTGCGCGCATGCACGACCAGCGCATCGGTTCCCGCAGCCTTCACCGCGAGCGTCAATTCCTCCAGCGCCGCTTCAGGATTCTGCTCGTCGATGCCGATGCGGCTTTTCACCGTCACCGCAATCCGCACGGCGGCCTTCATCGCGGCGACACAGTCGCCGACAAGCTGCGGCTCGGCCATCAGGCAGGCGCCGAAGCGGCCTTCCTGCACCCGGTCGGACGGGCAGCCGACGTTCAGATTTACTTCGCGATAGCCGAAATCCTCCGCGATCCTGGCGCATTCCGCCAGCGCTCGCGGGTCCGAGCCGCCGAGCTGGATCGCGACCGGATGCTCCGCGGCATTAAATGCCAGCAGCCGCTCGCGGTCGCCATGGATGATCGCGCCGGTCGTCAGCATCTCGGTATAGAGCAGCGCACGGCGCGTCAGCAGGCGATGGAAGAAACGGCAATGTCGGTCCGTCCATTCCATCATCGGCGCCACGGAAAAACGCCGTGAAAGCGTGCTGGTCCGAGTGCTTCGCATTGTTCTTATTTGGCCGATAAAGCGGGCGCAGACAAGGCTTTGTCACCGGCTTTAAGTCAGACGCACTCCCACGGCGGCTATACCCCGGTGCGATCGATCTCTGTTCCGTGCAGTCTTATCTTCGTTCGAAGCGGTGCGGGATCGCGCTGGTGCAACTGCTTCGCACTCCTCTTATTCGCCCGATACCGGGGGCGCATACAGGGCGAGCGACGCCCGGCATTGACGCCCACCGGCAGCCTCGCTACCGGTCACGCATGCAGGATATCAAGGAACGCGTCGCGCTCACCTCCATGGCCGCCTCGGGCGGCTTGACCGTGGCGAAGGCGATTGTCGGGGTGATGTCGGGCTCGCTGGCGATCCTGTCGGAGGCCGGGCACTCCTTCATCGATTTCATCGCCACCGTGATGACCTATTTTGCCGTGCGCATTTCCGGCAAGCCTGCCGACGCCGAACATCACTACGGACACGGCAAGGTCGAGAGCATTTCCGCGCTGGCGGAAACCGCCCTGCTTTTTGTTCTTTCCGGCGTGGTGATCTGGGAGGCGATGCGGCGATTGCTTCTGCACGAAGACCACGCGGTCGAAGCGACGCTGGCGGCTTTCACCGTGATCATTGCTTCGGTCTTTGTCGATTTTTTCCGCGGGCGCGCGCTTTATAAAGTCGCCAAGGAGACCTCCAGCGAGGCGCTGGAAGCCGACGCGCTGCATTTCAGTTCCGACATGTATTCCTCGCTCGCCGTGCTGGCGGGACTGGGCGGCGTCGCGCTCGGCCTGCCCTGGGCGGATGCGGCCGCGGCGGTCGTGGTCGCGGTCTTCGTCTGCCTCGCCGGCTGGCGGCTGGGCCGCCGCACCATCGAGACCCTCACCGACACCGCGCCGGCCGGCGCCGCCGAAGCGATCAGCGCGGCTGCGACCGCCATCCCCGGCGTTGTTTCCGTCGAACGCGTGCGTGCGCGCCCGGTGGGAAACAAGCTCTTCGTCGATCTGGGTGTCACGGTCAGCCGCACCCTGCCGCTCGACCGCGTCACCGAGCTGAAGGACAACATCATCCATTCCGTGCGGGAGGCGTTGCCTTCCGCCGAGGTGGTGCTCACCGCCGATCCGCGCGCGCTCGACAGCGAAACCATCATCGAACGCGTGATGGTGATCGCGCGCAACCAGGCGCTGGCGGTGCATCACGTCACCGTGCATTCCATCGCCGGCAAGCTGGCCGTAGCCGTCGATCTCGAAGTGAAAGGACAGCTGACGCTTGGCGATGCGCATGAGATCGCGAGCGGGCTTGAGGATGCGGTCTGCCGTGAGCTGGGCCCCGGCGTCGAGGTGGAGACGCATATCGAGCCGATGGAGATTGACGGTTTGGCCGGCCGCGACGCCAGTGCCAGCAGGATCAGCGAAGTTCAGGCCATGCTGACGCAGATCGCCGCCGAAACCGGCGCGATCCGCGACATTCATGAGGTGCGCGTACGCGAGACCGACAGCGGAGAGATCGTCAACTTCCATTGCCATGCTGATGCCGAACTCACCGTGCAGGCGGTGCATGAGAATGTCGACGCGGTCGAACGCGCGCTGCGGCAGCGAATGCCGGAGATCAAGCGCGTGGTCGGTCACGCGGAACCGAAAGGATAATGATGCGAACGGAACAGGCCCCGCCGATCCGCCTGCAGGACTACCGCCCGCCGGACTGGCTGGTCGACAGCGTGCATCTCGATGTCTCGCTGCATCCGACCGCCTCGCGCGTGCGGGCGCGGCTGGCCCTGCGGCCGAACAGCAGCGCCGGGGCGCCGGCGCCCTTGGTGCTGGATGGCGACGGCCTGAACCTTGTCTCGGTCGCGATCGACGGCGTCCCGCTGGCGAAGGAAGCCTATATCGCCACGCCGGACCGGCTGACCATTTCGCAGGCGCCGCCGGGACCGTTCCGCCTCGAGGTCGAAACACTGGTCGATCCGTCCGCCAATACGCAGCTCTCGGGCCTCTATCGTTCGAGCGGCACCTACTGCACCCAATGCGAAGCCGAAGGCTTCCGCCGCATCACCTATTTTCCCGATCGTCCCGACGTGATGGCGGTCTACACCACCCGCATCGAGGCGGACAAAGCCGAAGCCGCGGTATTGCTCGCCAACGGCAATCTTGTCGCGCAGGGCGACCTGCCGGGCGGCCGGCATTTTGCACAATGGCACGATCCTTTTCCGAAACCGTCATATCTCTTCGCGCTGGTGGGCGGCACGCTCGGCTGCGTCGAAGACAGTTTCCGCACCCTATCCGGCCGCGAGGTGGCACTGAAAATCTATGTCGAGCCCGGCAAGGAGAGCCGCTGCGGCTATGCCATGGATTCGCTCAAGCGCGCCATGCAGTGGGACGAGCAGGCTTTCGGCCGCGAATATGACCTCGATATTTTCATGATCGTGGCCGTCTCCGACTTCAACATGGGCGCGATGGAGAACAAGGGCCTCAATGTTTTCAACGACAAATATGTGCTGGCCTCCGCGGAGACCGCCACCGACGGCGATTTTGCCTCGATCGAAGCCATCATCGCGCACGAGTATTTCCACAACTGGACCGGCAACCGCATCACCTGCCGCGACTGGTTCCAGCTCTGCCTGAAGGAAGGGCTGACGGTTTTCCGCGATCAGGAATTCACCGCCGACCAGCGCTCGCGCCCGGTCAAGCGCATCAGCGACGTGCGGGTCTTGCGCGGGCATCAATTCGTCGAAGATGCCGGCCCATTGGCGCATCCGGTGCGGCCGGAGCTTTATCGCGAGATCAATAATTTCTACACCGCCACTGTCTATGAGAAGGGCGCCGAGGTGGTGCGGATGGTGAAGACGCTGATCGGCGCGGAACAATTCCGCAAAGGCATGGACCTTTATTTTTCGCGCCACGACGGGCAAGCCGCCACGGTCGAGCAATTCATCCGCTGTTTCGCCGACGTAAGCGACCTCGATATGCCGGCTTTCATGCGCTGGTATTCGCAAGCCGGCACGCCGGAAGTGGTGGCGAACGGCACCTGGAGCGAGAACACCAAGACCTACCGGCTCGACGTTGCGCAGGCGGTGCCGCCGACGCCCAACCAGCCGGTGAAGCAGCCGATGCTGATGCCTTTGGCCGTCGGCCTCGTCGGCAAGGATGGGCGCGACCTGCCGCTGACGCTGACGGACGGAAAGATCGTCGAGCGCGGCGTGCTCGCGCTCACCAAGGCTGCGGAGACCTTTGTCTTCGCCGATATCGCCGAGCGGCCGGTGCTCTCGCTCAACCGCGGCTTCTCCGCGCCGGTCAAGCTGACGGCCAACATTTCACCTGCCGATCTCAGCTTCCTCGCCGCCTATGACAGCGATCCGTTCAACCGCTGGCAGTCGGTGCAGGTACTGGCGATGGGGATCCTGCTCGCGGACGCGCGCCAGACCCGCGCGGAAGCCACGCGCGCGGATCTGCTTGCGGCGATGGCCGAGATCCTGAACGACGCGCGGCTGGAGCCCGCCTTCGTCGCGCAGGCACTGTCGCTTCCCGGCGAGGCCGACATCGCGCGCGAGATCGGCAGCGACATCGACCCCGACGCCATCTTCACGGCGCGTGTCGGCCTGCGCGCAGCCATCGGCCGAAGCCTTGCCGGCACGCTCGATGAAACCTACGCCCGCATGCAGGACGACGGCCCCTATAGCCCGGACGCCGCCAGCGCGGGCCGGCGCTTCCTGAAGAATGCCTGTCTCGACCTGCTGGCGGCCGACGGCAATGCCGAAGGGATCGCGCGCGCGGCTCAGCAATACCGCGCCGCCGGCAACATGACCGACCGCATCGCCGCGCTGGCGACGCTGTCGCTGCATGACGTGCCGCAGCGCGCCGCTGCGATCGAGGATTTCTACGCCCGCTACGCCGGCGATCCGCTCATCCTCGACAAATGGTTCTCGCTGCAGGCCGGGATTCCCGAGCCCGGCACGCTCGAGCGCGTGCGCAGCCTCACGATGCATCCGGCCTTTTCGCCCGCCAACCCCAACCGCGTGCGCTCGCTCATCGGCGCCTTCGCGCAAGGCAACCTGACGCAGTTCAACCGCGCCGACGGCGGCGGCTACGAATTCGTCGCCGATAACGTGCTCGCGCTCGACGACAAGAATCCGCAGGTCGCCGCGCGCCTGCTTTCCGCGTTCAAGAGCTGGCGCTCCTTGGAATCGGGACGGCGCGCGCGGGCCGAAGCGGCGTTGCGGCGCGTTGCGGGCGCCGCCGAACTGTCGCGCGACGTGAGCGACATCGTGCAGCGGGCGCTTGCCGACAACGCGGAGCCTGCGGCAAATGCCTGATCGGACTCGTTAATTCGATTGCGCACAATCCCTCGATACCGTCGGGGAAATTTTTTGCGCCGTTAGGCAAATTTTGATTCTTGGACTCTCGACAAATCACGGCGATTCGATTCTTATCGACATGATTCGGAGAGATGCGGCACATCCTTCCTGGATCGCGGGTGAGGGGTCGACACAATCAAAACGGAGGTCGAGATGGCGCGCGCCGAGGCGGCGAGTGCGTCTGCACGTTCCGATTCAATAAAGGGCCTTGCGCAGTCACTTGCCAAGCCGGCCTATCGCCGCCTCCTCACCGCCGAGCCCGCTCTGCGCCGCGCGGTTCCTGCTCTCATCATCGCATTCCTGATCACCATCTGCGTTGGCGCCGCCGTGCAGGTGATGGACCAGCGCCGACAGGCGCTCGCCGCCGCCGCGATCGACGTCGATGCACTGGCGGAGATTCTCAGCGACCGGTTTACGCTCGACAAGACGGTCGACAATCAACGTGCCGAAGACGTGCTGCAGCGCGCCCTGCCCTCCTGGGCGACCGCTGGTAACCGGCACGTCTTCGTCACCAATCAGGACGGGCGGATCGTCGCTGGCGCACCGCCCGCAAGCGGCCTGATCGGCCGCGCGCTGCTCGACATCCTGGGACCGAGCCAGCCGCTCACGACCTTCGGTGCCGGTGCCGGCGTGCTGCAGGTCACGCTGGCAGATGGCGTTGCCGCGCTCGCCACCGTGCGCCTGCTGCGGCCGCCCTATGGTCAGCTTGCCGTCGTGCAGACGCGCAGCGATGCGCTCGCGGTATGGCGCTCCGACACCACGCTGACGATCACGCTTTCGGCCACCACCGGCTTCGTCGTGCTCATCCTCGGCTTCGCCTTCCATTGGCAGGCCACCCGCGCGCGCGAAGCCGACATCATGTACGAAGCCGTGCGCAGCCGCATCGACACCGCGCTCAACCGCGGCCGCTGCGGGCTCTGGGACTGGGACCTTGCGCGCGGCCGCATCTTCTGGTCGCATTCGATGTTCGCCATCCTCGGGCTGACCCCGAAGGACGACCTTCTGACCTTCGGCGAGGTCAGCACGCTCGTGCACCCCGACGATATCAAGCTCTACGATCTCGCCACGCAGCTCGCTGACGCCAAGGCGCATTCCGTCGATCATGCCTTTCGCATGCGCCATGCTGACGGGCATTGGATCTGGCTGCGTGCGCGCTGCGAGCTCGTGCGCCAGCGCGGCGAGCCGGGCGATCACCTCATCGGCATCGCGGTCGACATCACCGAGCAGAAGAATTTGGTGGAGCGAACCGCCGCCGCCGACCTGCGGCTGCGCGACGCGGTGGAGACCATCCCGGAAGCCTTCGTGGTCTGGGATGCCGACAACCGCCTGGTGCTCTGCAATTCCAACTTCCAGTCGCTGCACAATCTGCCCGACGAGTCGGTGGAAGCCGGCACGCCTTATGAAACCGTGATCGCCGCCGGCAGCAAGCCGATCGTGCGCAACCGCGTCAGCAATCAGGGGCCGGCGCTGCCCGGCGCACGCACCTTCGAGGCGCAGCTCGAAGACGGCCGCTGGCTGCATATCAGCGAGCGCCGCACCAAGGACGGCGGCTATGTCTCGGTCGGGACCGACATCACCGCGCTGAAGCTGCACGAAGAAAAGCTGATGCAGAGCGAAAAGCGCCTGATGGCGACGGTATCGGACCTGCGCCAGTCGCAGCAGACGCTGGAATATCAGACCGAGCAGCTGGCCGATCTCGCGGAAAAATACGCCGAGGAAAAAACCCGGGCGGAGGACGCCAATCAGGCCAAATCCAAATTCCTCGCCAATATGAGCCACGAGCTGCGCACGCCGCTGAACGCCATCATCGGGTTCTCAGAAATCATGGAATCCGGCATGTTCGGCGCGCTCGGCGCCGACAAATATCACGAATATTGCCGCGACATCCGCCATAGCGGGCAATTCCTGCTGGAGGTGATCAACGACATTCTCGACATGTCGAAGATCGAAGCCGGCCGCATGAAGCTCGACTTCGAGGATATCGAGCTCGACCGCATCCTGGCGGAAGCCATGCGCGTGGTCTCCTCCCGCGCCGAGGACAAGCGGCTCGAGCTTACCGCTGACATCGCCCCTTCGCTTTTCTTCAAGGCCGACCGCCGCGCGCTGAAGCAGATCGCGCTCAACCTTCTGTCCAACGCGGTGAAATTCACCCCGGAAGGCGGGCGCGTCACGGTGCGCGGGCGGCTCTCGGGCGGCGCCATCACCGTCGCCATCCGCGACACCGGCATCGGGATCGAAAAGGAGGCGCTGAAAAAACTCGGCCGCCCGTTCGAGCAGGTCGAAAGCCAGCTCACCAAGAGCCACCAGGGCTCCGGCCTGGGGCTGGCCATCGCCAAATCGCTGGTCGAGCTGCATGGCGGCGCCATGCGCATCCGCTCGGCGCCCGGCCAGGGCACGCTGGTGGTGGTGCGCCTGCCGCGCGTCACCCCGCTTGCGGTGCGGGAGGAGACCGGCGGTCTCGCCGAGCCGCCGCGCCCGCGTCGGGGCCGGTCGCCCAGGCACGTCTGAGCACGTCGCACAAAACGGATTATGGCGCTTCGCCCAGAATCCGCACAAAGCTCTGCCGCACCTTGTCCTCGGTCTCCGCCACATGCGCGTCGAGCGTAGCGAAATCCGGCACGTCGCCCGCGCGTACCAGGAGGCGCAGCAGGCCCGCGCCGGCGGTTTTCGGATCGAAAGCGCCGGGCAGGCAAAGCCGCAGGATCTGCGTCAGGTTCTGATAGAGCCGCACCGCCGGGCGCAGCACTTCCGCTTCCGCCGCGGGCAGAAGACCCAATTGCCACGCCTTGTCCAATACCCGCGCGGTCGAGGTGTGCAAAATGCCGGGGTGATCGGCGGCGTGCACGAGCTGCAGATATTGCGCGATGAATTCGAGATCGATCAGCCCGCCGGCGGCGAATTTCAAATCCCAGCGGTCGCTATCGCCTTTTTCGGTGGCGATGGCGCGCCGCATCTCGACCACGTCGCCGGCTACTGCCGCGCTTTCGCGCCTGCGGCTGAGCGCGGTTCGGATGACGTCCGCCACCCGGCTTTCGAATTGCGGCGAGGACGCCGACACGATGCGCGCCCGCGTCAGCGCCAGATGCTCCCAGGTCCAGGCTTCCTGCTCCTGATAGCTTTCGAATCCGGCGAGCTGCGTCGCCAGTGGTCCGGAGCGGCCCGAGGGCCGCAAGCGCATGTCCACCGGATAGAGCACGCCGTAATTGGTCTGCACGGTCAGCGCGCTGATCAGCCGTTGCGTCAGCCGGGCGAAATATTGGCTGCCGTAGAGCGGGCGCGGCCCGTCCGATTGCGGCGCATCGGCATCAAAGTCGTAGACCATGATCAGATCGAGGTCGGAGCTCGCCGTCATTTCGCGGCCGCCAAGCTTGCCCAAAGCCAGCAGCGCGGTTTCCTGTCCGGGTACGCGACCGTGGGTCTGCGCGAAATTATCCTGCACCGCGCGGTCGAGCGCGCGGATCATCACATCGGCCAGGTTGGCGAAGGCCTCGCCGGCCTGTCCGGCGGAAACCGTCTGCGACAGGATACGCGCGCCGATCAGGAACATCTGCTCCTGGCCGAACATGCGAATGCGATCGAGGAAATCCTCATAGGAGGTGGTCTGCCCGATCGCGCGTTCCCATTCGGCGCGCAGCTTGGCCTCATCCGGCAGCGACCCGAAGAATCCCGGCTCCAGCAGCGGATCGATCACATGCGGATAACGCGCCAGAATGTCGGCGAGCCGCGGCGCCGTTCCGAGGATGAGCACCATGAATCCCACCAGGTCGGGATTCTGCCGCAGCAGCGAGAACAGACGGCTGCCGGCATGCAACTCGGTGAGGAAATGGTCGAAGGCCACGAACACGGTTTCGCGGTTTTCCGTCTTCGCGATGGAGCGCAGCAGCAACGGCACCAGCGCGGTCAAATGTTCCCGCGCCGTTTCGCTCTTCAGGGTGCGGTAGCTGCCCGAGAGCCAGTGCCGCACGCCCTCGGAGACCTGCAGCGGATTGCGAAAACCCAGCGCCGAGAGATTGTCGAGCGTGGCTGCGTCATCCTTGTCCTTGGGAAAGGCAAAGCCGCGCTCCTCCCCGCCTGCGGCCGGCGCCGCCTCGAATAGCTGCTCATAGTGGCGTTGCACGTTGCGCAGATGCACCGCCAACACGGCGGCGAAATCGTCGCGGTTGTTGAAGCCGAGAAATCGCGCGAAGCGCTCGGTGCCCTCGCGATCCGCCGGCAGGGTCTGGGTCTGCTCATCCGCCACCATTTGCAGGCGATGTTCGGCCTTGCGCAGGAAATCGTAAGCCGCCGCCATGTCGTCGCGCGCTTCCGCGCTGATCCAGCCGCCCTCGGCGAGCACGTTCAGCATGGCCAGCGTGCTGCGGCCGCGCAATTGCGGGTGTCGTCCGCCCGCGATCAGCTGCTGCGTCTGCACGAAGAATTCGATCTCGCGGATGCCGCCGCGCCCCAGCTTCAGGTTATGCCCTTCGATCGCGATCTCGCCGTGCCCCTTATAGGCGTGGATCTGCTGCTTCATCGCCTGCACATCGGTAATGGAGGCGAAGTCGAGGTATTTGCGCCAGATGAAAGGCACGAGCTCGTTCAGCAGCGCTTCCCCGGTGGGCGTATCACCGGCGCAAGCGCGCGCCTTGATCATCGCCGCACGCTCCCAGTTGCGGCCGACGCTCTCGTAGTAACTCAGCGCAGACTGCAGCGAGACCGCCACTTGCGTGGAGGCCGGATCCGGACGCAGCCGTAGATCGACGCGAAACACGTAACCGTCCGCCGTGCGTTCCTGCAAAAGCTTCACCAGCCCGCGCGTGACGCGCACATAAAGCTGACCGGCGTCGGCATCCCGGTTGAGCGAGGGCGCATCCGGATCGAAGAAGACGATGAGATCGATGTCGCTGGAATAATTCAGCTCGAAGGCGCCCATCTTGCCCATGGCCACCACGACGTAGCCTGAGCCCTGCTCCGGCTGGGCCGGGTTGCGCGGCTCGAGCTTGCCGCGCGCGACCGCGTCGCGCAGAAGAAAGCGCACCGCCCC
>DASSPI010000130.1:0-11514 GCA_035699705.1 Xanthobacteraceae bacterium | reverse complement strand
CCACGGCAAGGCGCGCGAAGTGCCGGAAGCGATCCGCAAGGCGACCGATTCCGCCAAGCGCAGCCTGATCCGCGTGCCGCTGCGCGAGGGCCGCACGCTGCATCACGACGTGGCGGGCCGTCATGGCGCCGGCAAGGTGTTTCTGCGCGCGGCGCCTCCGGGAACCGGCATCATCGCCGGCGGCCCGATGCGCGCGGTGTTCGAGACGCTCGGCATGCAGGACGTCGTGGCGAAGTCGCTCGGCTCGTCCAACCCCTACAACATGGTGCGCGCGACTTTCGACGCGCTCAAGCACCAGGACTCGCCGCGTTCGGTTGCGGCGCGCCGCAACATCAAGGTATCCGCGCTGCAGGCGCGCCGCCAGGGCGGCGACGTGGAAGCGGCGAGCGAGTGAGTTCTGACATGAGCAAGACCACCAAGATGATCAAGGTGAAGCAGATCGGCAGCCCGATCCGCCGTCACCACACTCAGCGCGAGACCTTGATTGGCCTTGGGCTCAACCGCATCGGCCGCATATCGGAACTGCCCGACACCGCGCAGACCCGCGGCATGGTTGCCAAGGTCCGGCATCTGGTGAGCGTGGTCGAGGGACAGTAATCAGAGACGTCACGGCCGGCGTGATTTCGTCATGGCGAATTGGAAGATTGAGGACTTTGTTATGAAGCTGCACGAACTCTCCGACAACGCGGGCGCGCACAAAGCGCGCATGCGCATCGGCCGCGGCATCGGCTCGGGCAAGGGCAAGACCGGCGGCCGCGGCGGCAAGGGCCAGACCGCGCGCTCGGGCGTGCGCATCAAGGGCTTTGAAGGCGGCCAGATGCCGCTGCATCGCCGCCTGCCGAAACGCGGTTTCAACAATTCGCCGTTCGCGCTGAAACTGAACGAGGTCAATCTCGGCCGCCTGCAGGCGGCGATCGATGCCGGCAAGCTCGATCCCAAGGCGACGGTCAATGCCGAGGCGCTGGTCAAGGCCGGCGTGATGCGCCGCGCCCGCGCCGGCGTGCGGCTGCTCGGCACCGGCGAACTGAAGGCCAAGATCACGATCGAGGTCTACGGCGCTTCCAAATCGGCGCAGGCCGCGGTTGAGAAGGCCGGCGGCTCGGTGAAGATTCTGGCGCCGAAGAAGGAGCCGTCGGAGCCGAAGGGCAAGAATGCGCTGGCCGCGCTCGGCAAAGGCAAGTCCAAGGGCAAGCCTGCCGAGGGCAAGGCTGCCGAGGGCGAGCAGGGCGGAACCACGGCCTGATTTTTAGCGGCGCCGCCGCGGCCGGTCTTGTAGTGGCCATCGGCGTCTTTACCTTCAGGCAGGGGAATGGCCGGCTTACCCGGCCTGACGAAGAAACGGATCGGAGCCGGGCATGGTCTCTGCTGCAGAACAACTAGCGGCAAACCTCAATTTCTCGGCGCTGGCCAAGGCCGATGAGCTGAAGAAGCGCATCTGGTTCACGCTCGGCGCTCTCATTGTCTATCGCTTCGGCACCTATATACCGCTGCCCGGCATCGACCCTTCGGCCTGGGACCAGATCTTCCGCAGCCAGGCGGGCGGCATCCTCGGCATGTTCAATATGTTCGCGGGCGGCGGCATCCAGCGGATGGCGATCTTCGCGCTGAACATCATGCCCTATATCTCCGCCTCCATCATCATCCAGCTGATGACGACGGTGTCTCCCACGCTTGAGGCGCTGAAGAAGGAAGGCGAGAGCGGCCGCAAGGTCATCAACCAATACACGCGCTACCTCACCGTGGTGCTGGCGGTGTTCCAGGCCTATGGCATCGCCCTCGGCCTGGAGGGTGGTGGAGGCAACGTGGTCAGCGATCCGGGCTGGTTCTTCCGGATCGAGACCGTGATCTCGCTGACCGGCGGCACCATGTTCCTGATGTGGCTGGGCGAGCAGATCACCGCGCGCGGCATCGGCAACGGCATTTCGCTGATCATCATGGCGGGCATCGTGGCGGAACTGCCTTCGGCGATCGCCGGCACCCTCGAGCTCGGCCGCCAGGGCGCGCTCTCCACCGGCTTGATCCTGGTGGTTCTGGTGATGGCGGTGGTGGTCATCGCCTTCATCGTCTTCATGGAGCGCGCGCAGCGCCGTCTGCTGATCCAGTATCCCAAGCGTCAGGTCGGCAACCGCATGTTCGAGGGGCAATCCTCGCATCTGCCGCTCAAGCTCAATACCTCGGGCGTGATCCCGCCGATCTTCGCTTCCTCGCTGCTGCTGCTGCCGACCACGGTGGCCAACTTCAACGCCGGCGAGGGCCCGGGCTGGCTGCAATGGATCGTGACCAATTTCAGTCACGGCCGGCCGCTGTTTCTCGTCTCCTACATCGCGCTGATCGTGTTCTTCGCCTTTTTCTACACCGCGATCGTGTTCAATCCGACCGAGACCGCCGACAACCTGAAGAAGCACGGCGGCTTCGTGCCCGGCATCCGGCCGGGCGAGCGTACGGCGGAATACATCGACTATGTGCTCACGCGCATCACCGCCGTCGGCGCGCTCTATCTCGCCATCGTCTGTTTGATCCCGGAAATCCTGATTTCCTACGCCGCCGTGCCGTTCTATTTCGGCGGCACCTCGCTGCTGATCGTGGTCAGCGTGACCATGGACACCGTGGCGCAGGTGCAGGGCTATCTCTTGGCGCATCAATACGAAGGTCTGATCAAGCGATCAAAGCTGCGGGGTCGCCGTAGATGAGGTTGATCCTGCTCGGACCCCCGGGGGCGGGGAAGGGCACGCAGGCGCAGCGTCTCGTGAACAAGCACAAGATTGTGCAGCTCTCGACCGGCGACATGCTTCGGGCCGCAGTGAAGGCCGGAACTCCCATCGGACTCAAAGCCCAAGACATCATGGACCGCGGCGAGCTGGTGCCGGACGACGTGGTCGTCGGCATCGTGGCCGATCGCATCGAGCAACCGGATGCGAAGAAGGGTTTCATCCTCGACGGATTTCCCCGCACCGTGCCGCAGGCCGAAGCGCTCGACCGCATGCTCGAGCAAAAGCGCCTTGAGCTCGACGCCGTGATCGAGCTCAAGGTCGACGACGTCATGCTGCTGGACCGGATCGAGAGGCGGGCGAATGACACGATCGCGCGCGGCGAGCCGGTGCGGGCCGACGATAATCCCGAGACCCTGAAGAAGCGCCTCAACGCCTATTACGCGCAGACCGCCCCGCTGACCGCCTATTATGCGCAGAAGGGCCGGCTTTCGAGCCTCGACGGCATGGCCTCGATTGAGCAGGTGGCGCGGGCGATCGACCGGATTCTGGCGGGCAAGACCGCACCCAAGACCGCGGCCAAGGGTGCCGGGAAGACCCCGCGGAAGGCCGCCTCGCAGCCGCGCCGGCCGGCGAAGCCGGCCCGCGCCAGGGCGCGACCCAAGACCAAAGCCGCCGCCAAGCCGGGACCGGCAAAAAAGGCAGTAAAATCAGTGGCTGCCAAGCGCAAAAAGGCGGTCCGCCGCGCCGCCCCGAAAAAGCGCTCCGGCCGCCGATAAATGCCAAACAGAATCGTGAGCGGAGTTGACGAAACGCTTTGGAATCCTTTAATAAAGGCCATCAGTCGGAGAACTGCAGAACGATGCCGGGCCCCCGAGGCAGGGGAAGGGCGTCGTCTTAACGTTTGCGTTCCCTCCATATGGGCTGACGGACAAACGGCGTGGCTTTTGGCCAGCTAACAGGAGTGGTGCGGTGGCTCGTATTGCCGGTGTGAATATCCCGACCAACAAGCGCGTGGTGATTGCGCTTCAATACATTCACGGCATCGGCCAGACGTCCGCCAAGGACATCATGGCCAAGGTCGGCATTCCGGAGGAGCGCCGGGTGTCGCAGCTGACCGACCAGGAAGTGCTGCAGATGCGCGAAGTGATCGACCGCGACTATGTCGTGGAAGGCGATCTTCGTCGCGAGATCTCGATGAACATCAAGCGGCTGATGGATCTCGGCTGCTATCGCGGGCTGCGTCATCGTCGTGGACTGCCGGTCCGCGGTCAGCGCACCCACACCAACGCTCGCACCCGCAAGGGTCCGGCGAAGGCGATTGCCGGCAAGAAGAAATAATTCTCGCGGCGGCCGCCTGTCGGCTGCCTGAGCAGGAGAGAGCGACGGTGCCGGCTTCCGGTGCCGATCCGTGAAAGGATTGATGATGGGTAAGGAAGCCCGCGTCCGTAAACGTGAACGCAAGAATATCGCTTCGGGTGTCGCGCATGTCAGCGCTACGTTCAACAATACGATGATTACGATTACCGACGCGCAGGGCAATGCGATTGCCTGGTCGTCGGCGGGCACCATGGGCTTCAAGGGCTCGCGCAAGTCCACCCCTTACGCGGCGCAGGTTGCCGCCGAGGACGCGGCGAAGAAGGCCATGGAACACGGCATGCGCACGCTCGAGGTCGAGGTCGCGGGCCCCGGTTCGGGTCGCGAATCGGCGTTGCGGGCGTTGCAATCGGCCGGCTTCACGATCACCTCGATCCGGGACGTGACGCCGATACCGCATAACGGCTGCCGGCCGCGCAAGCGCCGGCGTGTGTGATTGAATATCCGGCGGATGCCAGGGCATCCGTCGCCGCCGATGTTGCTACCGGCGGGGTGGGATGCGCGAACCGAACCGCGCGCCATATGATGACGGGTGATGATGTGATTCAGAAAAACTGGCAGGAACTGATCCGACCCAACAAGCTCCAGGTCGCCGCGGGCCCCGACGCCAAGCGCGTCGCGACCCTGGTGGCCGAGCCGCTCGAACGCGGCTTCGGCGTGACGCTGGGCAACGCGCTGCGCCGCGTTCTGCTGTCGTCGCTGCAAGGCGCGGCGGTGCAGTCGGTGCATATCGACGGCGTGTTGCACGAATTCTCCTCGATCGCCGGCGTGCGCGAGGACGTCACCGATATCGTGCTCAACATCAAGGACATCTCCATCAAGATGCAGGGCGATGGCCCCAAGCGCATGGTGGTGAAGAAGCAGGGTCCGGGCGTCGTCACCGCCGGCGACATCCAGACCGTCGGCGACGTCGTGATCCTCAATCCGGAACTCGTGCTCTGCCATCTCGACGAGGGCGCCGAGATCCGCATGGAGTTCACGGTCAATACCGGCAAGGGCTATGTGGCCGCCGACCGCAACCGTCCGGAGGATGCTCCGATCGGCCTGATCCCGGTGGACAGCCTCTATTCGCCGGTGCGCAAGGTTTCCTACAAGGTCGAGAATACCCGCGAGGGCCAGATCCTCGACTATGACAAGCTGACGATGCAGATCGAGACCAACGGCGCGATCACGCCGGACGACGCGCTGGCCTATGCCGCGCGCATCCTGCAGGACCAGCTCAACGTCTTCGTGAACTTCGAAGAGCCGCGCAAGGAAGCCGCCGCGGAAGCCATCCCCGATCTCGCCTTCAATCCGGCCTTCCTCAAGAAGGTGGACGAACTCGAGCTGTCGGTGCGCTCGGCCAATTGCCTGAAGAACGACAACATCGTTTACATCGGCGATCTGGTTCAGAAGACCGAGGCGGAGATGCTGCGCACGCCGAATTTCGGGCGCAAGTCGCTGAACGAGATCAAGGAAGTGCTGGCCCAGATGGGCCTGCATCTCGGCATGGAAGTGCCGGGCTGGCCGCCGGAGAATATCGACGAGCTGGCCAAGCGCTTCGAGGACCACTACTGAGATTGTCCCTTTCGGGACCCGAAAGAGACCAGGGAGATCGCCGTGCGTCACGGAAAAGTTCACCGCAAGTTCAACCGCACGGCGGAGCACCGCCGCGCCATGTTCGGCAACATGGTGGCCGCGCTGATCAAGCACGAGCAGATCGTCACCACGCTGCCGAAGGCCAAGGATTTGCGTCCGATCGTCGAGAAGCTGGTGACGCTGGGCAAGCGCGGCGGTCTGCATGCCCGCCGCCAGGCGGTTGCGGAAATCCGCGACGTCGCGATGGTCAAGAAGCTCTTCGAGGTGATCGGTCCGCGCTACAAGGATCGCAACGGCGGCTATACCCGCGTGCTGAAGGCCGGCTTCCGCTACGGCGATAACGCCGCCCGCGCCGTGATCGAGTTCGTCGATCGCGACGTCGATGCCAAGGGTCTGGATTCCGGCCCGGTACAGGAAAAGGCGGGCGAAGAGGCCACCGCCGCCGCGTGATGCGGGCCGCAGGCCGACAGTTTCAAAAGGCGGCGCTCGGCGTCGCCTTTTTTGTTTTCGTCTTCGGCCTGCTTCCGCTCCGGCCGCAGGCCGCTCCTGCGCAGGACCAGGCGCTGATCGCCGCCGCCGAAGGCGGCGACAGCGCCGCGGTGCAAAGACTGCTGCGCGAAGGCGCCGGCATCGGCGCGCGTGACGCGCGGGGCCGCACCGCGCTGCTCGCGGCCACCCATGCCAACCGGATCGAGACGGCGCGGCTTCTCATTGCCGCCGGCGCCGATGTCAACGCCAAAGACGCCATCGGGGACAGCCCGTTCCTTTATGCCGGCGCGGAAGGCCGCAACGAGATCCTGAAAATGACGCTCGCCGCCGGGGCCGATCTCAAGAGCACCAACCGTTACGGCGGCACCGCGCTGATCCCGGCCGCGCATCACGGCCATGTGGAGACGGTGAAAATCCTGCTCGCCACCGCGATCGACAAGGATCACGTCAACAGGCTCGGTTGGACGGCGCTGCTGGAGGCGGTGATTCTGGGCGACGGCGGGCCCGCGCATGCCGAGATCGTGCGGTTGCTGACAGCCGCCGGCGCCAATGTGAATCTTGCCGACCGCGACGGAGTGACGCCGCTGGCGCATGCCCGCCGCCGCGGTTTTGCGGCCATCGGACGCATCCTGGAAACCGCCGGCGGGCGATGATCCGCGAGGGGGAGGCGCGTCTTTCATTGCCGCCGTCGGCGGCCTATATCTTTGCGGCGACAGGGGATTCCCGTATGCGCCTGGTTCGATGTCTCGTCCTGCTGCTGCCGGCATGCTGGCTGGCGGCCTCTCCCGCCGCCGCGCAGGAGCGGCGCGTGCCGGCCTCGCCGGCCGAGGTGAAGCTGTCCTATGCCCCGGTGGTGCAGAAGGCGGCCCCGGCCGTGGTCAATGTCTACGCCGCCAAGCTGGTCGAGAACCGCAACCCGTTTTTCGACGATCCCTTCTTCCGCCGCTTCTTCGGCGGCGAGGGCGGGCTGCCGCGCGAGCGCCGGCAAAGCTCGCTCGGCTCCGGCGTCATCGTCGATCCCGGCGGCCTGGTGGTGACCAACAACCATGTGATCGAGGGCGCCGACGAGGTGAAGGTGGCGCTCGCCGACAAGCGTGAATTCGAGGCGGAGATCGTGCTGAAGGACTCGCGCACCGATCTCGCCGTGCTGCGCATCAAGGATTCGCGCGAGCGCTTTCCGGTGATCGAGCTGGGAGATTCCGACGGCCTGCAGGTCGGCGACCTGGTGCTGGCGATCGGCAATCCTTTCGCCGTCGGCCAGACCGTGACCCACGGCATCGTCTCGGCGGTGGCGCGCACGCAGGTAGGCATCACCGATTATCAGTTCTTCATCCAGACCGACGCCGCGATCAATCCGGGTAATTCCGGCGGCGCGCTGGTCGATCTCAACGGCCGGCTGGTCGGCGTCAATACCGCGATCTTCTCCCGCTCCGGCGGCGCGCAGGGCATCGGCTTCGCGATTCCGGTGAACATGGTGCGGGTGGTGGTCGCCTCCGCGATCGGCGGCGGCAGCAGCGTGAAGCGGCCGTGGCTCGGCGCCAAGCTGCAGGCGGTGACCTCGGACATCGCCGAAAGCCTCGCGCTCAAGCGTCCGGCCGGCGCGCTGGTCGCCTCGGTGATCGCCAACAGCCCGGCGGCCAAGGCCGGGCTGCGAACCGGCGATCTGATTGTCGGCATCGACGGGCAGGCGGTCGACGATCCCAGCACCTTCAACTACCGCTTCGCGACCAAGCCGCTGGGCGGCCAGGCGCAGGTCAAGGTGGTGCGCGGCGGCAGGGAAGTGCCGGTGGTGATCGCCTTGCAGACCCCGCCCGATACGCCGCGCGATGAGCTTGTTATCACGGCGACGTCCCCCTTCATGGGCGCCAAAGTCAGCACTCTTTCGCCCGCGCTGGCGGAAGAATTGCGCGTCGATGCCGACCTTCAGGGCGTTATCATTCTCGATGTGGCGGTCGGCTCGCCCGCGCAGCGGCTGGGCTTCCAGCGTGGCGATCTGATCAACGCGGTGAACGGGGAAAAGATCGCCAGGACGCGCGACCTCGACCGCGTCTCCGGTCAACCTGCGCGGGTCTGGCGCATCACGCTGACGCGCGACGGCCGCCAGCGCACCGTCACCTTGGGCGGATGAGAGGCTCCATGGCTGTTCGCCGGAAATCCGCAGGACCGACGCTGTTCTCCGCCGCGGGCCTGGAGCAGGACGCGCCGCGTCCGCTGGCCGACAGGCTGCGCCCGGGCAAGCTGTCGGAAGTGGTCGGGCAGGATCACCTGCTCGGAACCGATGGGGCGCTCACCCGCATGCTGGAGACGCGCTCGCTCGGCTCGCTGGTGTTCTGGGGCCCGCCGGGCACCGGCAAGACCACGGTGGCGCGCCTGCTGGCGCAGGCGACCGATCTGCATTTCGAACAGATTTCCGCGATCTTCACCGGCGTCGCCGACCTGAAGAAGGTGTTCGAGGAGGCGCGCGCGCGGCGCGAGACCGGGCAGGGCACGCTGCTCTTTGTCGATGAGATCCATCGCTTCAATCGCGCGCAGCAGGATTCGTTTTTGCCGGTGATGGAAGATGGCACGATCGTGCTGGTCGGCGCCACCACGGAAAATCCGTCCTTCGAGCTGAACGCGCCGCTGCTCTCGCGCGCGCGCGTGCTGGTGTTCAAATCGCTTGACGCTGAAGCGATCGAAAAACTCTATGCCCGCGCCGAGGACATCGAAGGCCGCAAACTGCCGGTCGATCAGGAAGCCCGCGCCTCGCTCATCCGCATGGCGGACGGCGACGGCCGCGCTGCGCTGACGCTGGCGGAAGAGGTCTGGCGCGCCGCGCGCGCCGATGAGGTGTTCGACGCCGCCGCCTTGCAGGAAGTCGTGCAGCGGCGCGCCCCGATCTACGACAAATCGCAGGACGGGCACTACAACCTGATCTCGGCGCTGCATAAGTCGGTGCGCGGCTCCGATCCCGACGCCGCCTTGTATTATTTCTGCCGCATGGTCGACGCCGGCGAGGATCCGCTTTATCTCGCGCGCCGCGTGGTGCGTATGGCCGTGGAGGATATCGGCCTGGCCGATCCGCAGGCGCTGATGATCGCCAATGCGGCGAAGGACGCCTACGACTTCCTCGGCAGTCCGGAAGGCGAGTTGGCCATCGCCCAGGCGGTGATCTATGTCGCCACCGCGCCGAAATCGAACGCCGCCTACAGAGCGTATGGCGAGGCGATGCAGACCGCCAAGGCGGCGGGCTCGCTGCTGCCGCCCAAGCACATCCTCAACGCGCCGACCGATCTGATGAAGTCGGAGGGCTATGGCCGCGGCTATGCCTATGACCACGACCAGGAGGACGCTTTCTCCGGGCAGAATTATTTCCCCGACGCGCTGCCGCGGCAGAATTTCTACGATCCGCCCGACCGCGGTTTTGAGCGCGAGATCCGCAAGCGGCTGGAATACTGGGCCAAGCTGCGCAAAGAACGGAGCGGGCAATGAGGGGCCGTGGGCGCGGTCCGCGCCAGCCGGGTGGCGGCAAACAGATTTCGGGGCCGCGCAAGCGCAACGGCGGCAAGCGCGCTGGCGGCGGGCGTGCGGTAGCGCGCAGCCGCAGCTCCTCTCTTGACGGTCGTGATGAGGAGCGGCGCGGCAAGCATGCTTCTCCCCTCCCCACGCGAAGCGAAGCGAAGCGGCGGGGAGGGGTCGGGGGTGGGGGGCCCTTGTCGAAAAGCAAGCGTCCCCCCACCCCGGCGCCCAGGGCGGCGCCGACCCTCCCCGCCGCTGCGCGGGGGGAGGGTAAGCGAGAGCTGCGCGCGGCCCCCGCACCAGCGGTCATGCAATCCACCGGCGTGCAGAACGTCGTCGTCTCTGCCGACGAGGACGGCATGCGCGTGGATCGATTTCTGGAGGCGCGGTTTCCCGGGCTGTCGTTCAGTCACATCCAGCGCGTGATCCGCAAGGGCGAATTGCGCGTCAGCGGCAGGCGCGTGCAGCCGAAGGATCGCCTGAAGGCAGGTGAGGGCGTTCGCATCCCGCCGTTCAAGCAGGAGCCGCCGAAACCGCGCGACGATGCGCCGGACGACGTGAAGACGCGCGCCCTCCTGAAATCCATCACGCTCTACGAAGACGATGACGTGATGGTGCTCGACAAGCCTTATGGCCTCGCCGTGCAGGGCGGCTCCGGCACGACGCGCCACATCGACGGCATGCTCGGCGTCTTCCGCAGCCGCGACGGCCGGCGTCCGCGTCTGGTGCATCGGCTCGACAAGGACACCTCCGGCTGCCTCCTGGTGGCGAAAAACCGTTTTTCCGCCGCCGCGCTGGCGAAGAATTTCCGCGCCCGTTCGGCGCGCAAGATTTATTGGGCGCTGGTGGTGGGCGTGCCTAAGCCGAAGCAGGGGCGCATCTCCACCTTTCTGGCGAAGGAGCAGATGGAGGAGGATTCCTTCATGCGCGTCGCCCAGCATGGCGACGAGGGGGCGAGCCACGCCGTCACTTATTACGCGGTGGTGGAGACCGCGGCGTCGCGCCTGGCTTGGCTGTCGCTCAAGCCGGTGACCGGCCGCACCCACCAATTGCGGGCGCATCTCGACCATATCGGCCACCCGATCGTCGGGGATCCTAAATATTTTGCCAAAGAGAATTGGGAGTTGCCGGGGGGCATCCAGAACCGGCTGCATTTGCTGGCCCGGCGTATCGTGATACCGCACCCGCGGGGCGGAACCATCGATGTCACCGCGCCGTTACCCCCGCACATGACCCAGTCCTGGAACCTGCTCGGCTTCGATCTCAGCCGCTATGACCCGATCGAACAGGCCCCGGCTGAGGAGTAAAGCGTTCACTTTTGCTTGTTAGGGGTGGTGCGTCGCTCGACGCACCATATTGATTTGATTCAACATGCGCAGAATGCTGCTCACCGCGGTGACGACCATGGCCTGGCTCCTGGCGAGCCCGAGCCTGCAATTGCGCGATGCCGGCTGGATTGAAGTCGGCGCGGTGCCCGCCGCCGCCCAAGACAGCCAGGACGTGAAAGCGCCGGCGGACATCAAGAAAAAATCCGCCAAGAAGAAAAAGCAGGCGCGCAGGCCGGCGCGCATCGGCTCATCCGGCATCGTTCGAAGCAATCAGCCGGGCTTTCATCCGATGCAGCCGATCACGCCGCCGCAGGCGCCGGACGTGACCGGCACGGTGATGATCACGCCGGCGCGTGATCCGCGCTATCCCGATGTGCCGACCGTTCCCATCGTGCCGCGCGGCTCGACCGCGGGCGCCGGGATCGAGACCTCGCAGGACCGGGTGGCGCGTTGCACGCATCAGGGCGCGCTGGGCGGCCTCAAGCCCGGCGAGCAGGGCGCTTACATCCACAACTGCGCGTTCTGATCGCACGATT
>DASSPI010000129.1:0-7959 GCA_035699705.1 Xanthobacteraceae bacterium | reverse complement strand
GGTTTACGTGCTGATCATCGCCAATACGCTGACGGTTCCCATCGTGATGGTCTTCGCGCCTTATCTGGCGCGGCTCACGCTGGCGAATCCCGCGGTGCTCGCGCCCATCGTGATCTGGGTGGCGATGCTCGCGGCCTACATGACGACGAATTCCGTGGCCGATCTCGCCGTCGTCCTGATCTTTGCCGTGCTGGGCCTGTTCATGAAGGCCTATGGCTGGCCGCGTCCGCCGATCCTGATCGCCGTCGCGCTCGGCGAGATCATGGAAAAATATCTCTGGATCGCCGTGAACAACTATGGCTTCAGCATGTTCGCGCGGCCGCAGTTTTTGGCGATCCTCGCGGTCATGGGCTTGGTCGCGCTCATCGGTGTGCGGATGCGCCGCCAGGTGGCCTCGACGATGAAGGAGGTTCGGCAGGAAGCGGTCGCGGCGCACTCGCCTTCCTCGGCGGCGATTGCCGCCGCATTGCCCGACGTTGAGGCCAAAGCCGCGCCCGTCGACCTCGCCAGGCTTCCCTTCCGCGACCGCATCACGCTCGAATTCGCCGGCGAAATCGTGCTGCTGGCGCTGGTTGCCGCCTTCCTCGGCTACATGCTGTGGGATTCGACGCACTGGCGCTTCTCCGATCGCCTGACGCCGCTGATCGGCATCAGCATCGCCGCGGTCTTCTGGGTGCTGCGCGTCGGCACCATTGTGCTGAGCTTCTTCAAGCCGATTCAGATATCCAGCCGCGACGCCAAGATCATGGACACCGGTTTCGAAAAAGGCCTGGACACGCCGGAAGCACGGCTGCGGTTTTTGCAGATTTTCGGCTTCACGCTGGCGCTCGCCCTGGTCGTCTGGGTTTTCGGATTTCATTTCGGCGCGACCATTCTGCTCGGCGCCTACCTGATCGCGATCGCGCGGCTCTCCTGGTTCTGGACCGGCGTGATCCTGCTGGTCGCGCTGGCGATCCTGCTGGGCTTCTATGACCAGGTTCTGGGAATCCCGTGGCATGTGCCGCTGATCGTCGAATGGCTCAAGTGACAAAGGAAGCAGCGTTATGAGATTTGGTTTCTATGACGAGTTCCGGCCCTGCCTCGTCAAGGACGACGCCGTGGTCGATATTTCCGGTCTGGTCGGCGCCTTTCCGGGCGCGCCGCCGCAATACGTGCTGGAAACGCTGATCGGCAAATTCGACGCGCTGCGCGGCGCGCTGCAGCAGGCGCAATCAAGCGGCAAAGCCGTCCCGCTGTCGCAAGTGACGCTGCGCGCGCCGGTGCCGCGGCCGGGCAAGGTGCTGTGCGGGCGGCGCAACTTCAAGGAAGGCGTGCCGCTCGATCCGCCGGGACCGCTGCGCACTTTCTTCAAGTCGCCCGATGCCGTGATCGGGCCGGGCGAGACGGTGATCCTGCCCGCCTTCCGCGCCAGCATTTTCAATCACGAGGCCGAGCTGGCGCTGGTCATCGGCAAGGAGGCAAAGGACGTCTCGATCGACAAGGCGTTGGATCATGTCTTCGGCTACACCACCAGCGGCGACGTTTCGGCGCGCGGTCCGGTGGAGGGCGAGGCGGAACTCGCCGGCCCTTACGGCAAATGCTTCGATACTTTCCTGCCGCTCGGGCCCGCCATCGTCACGTCCGACGAGGTCGGCGACCCTAACAAGCTGAGGATCCGTTATTGGGTGAACGGTCAGTTGCGCCAGGACTACAGCACGGACGACATGGAGCACAGCGTCGCCTTCATGATCTCGACGCTGTCGCACAACATGACCTTGAAGCCCGGCGATCTCATTCTGGTCGGCGTCAACCATTCCCATCTCGGTCCGTTGCAGGACGGGGATGTCGCCGAGATCGAGATCGAGAAGGTCGGGCGGATGAGTCATCGCGTCCGCGATCCGTTGAAGCGGACATGGCCGCTCGATCTGCGCGACCCGCAGGTCAATATCCGGCGGCGCGAGGGCATGAAAGGCAAGCCGCATACCGGAACCTGGCCGCATCAGCCGCCGGCCGGCGGCGCCAAAACGGCGGCGGCGCCGTGACGGCGCGAGGCTGCTAGGTCCCCGCGAGCTCTTCGCGCAAAATTTCCAGCGCCAGCCATTGCTCTTCTGCCGCGGCGATTTTCCGCTGCAGCTCGCCGAGCGCTTGCGTGACGTTCTGGAATGCCGCGCGGTCGCGGGCGTAAAAATCCGGATCGGCGAGTTTTGCCTGCAAGGCGTCGGCCTCCCGTTGCAGCGCGGCGATGGTCTTCGGAAGAGTTTGCAGCGCGTGCTTGTCCTTGAAGGTCATCCGCCGTTTCGCTTGCGACGTTTCGGCAGGTGCCGTGGATTCTCTCATGTCCCGCGGCGGTGCCGGCTTGCGCGCCTCGCGGGAAAGGTCGGCGCCGCGCTGCGCCAGCATGTCGCTGTAGCCGCCGGCATATTCGGTCCAGCGCCCGTTGCCTTCCGGCACGATCACCCCGCCCACCAGGCGGTCGAGAAAATCACGGTCATGGCTGATCAGCAGCACGGTGCCGGGATAATCCGTCAGCATCTCCTCCAGCACGTCGAGCGTCTCCATGTCGAGATCGTTGGTCGGCTCGTCCAGCACCAGCAGATTGGACGGCCTCGCGAGCGCCTGCGCCAGCATCAGCCGGCCGCGCTCGCCGCCGGACAGCTTGCCGAGCGGCGTGCGCGCCTGTTCGGGCAGAAACAGAAAATCCTTCATGTAGCTGACGACGTGCTTGGAAACGCCGTTGACCAGCACGTTGTCGCCGCCGCCTCCGGTCAGCGCGTCTTTCACCGTGACATCCGGATCGAGGCTGTCGCGATGCTGCGTGAGCGTGGCGATCGCCAGCGTGGACCCGAGCTTCACCGAGCCGGCGTCCGGCGGCAAAATCCCGGTCAGCAGGTTGATCAGCGTGGTCTTGCCGCTGCCGTTCGGCCCGACGATGCCGAGCCGGTCGCCGCGCTGGATGCGGATCGAGAAGTCGCTGACGATGGCGCGGCCTTCATAGCTCTTGCCGATGTTCTGCGCCTCGATCACCAGTGCGCCCGACGGCGCCGCCGCGCCGGCGGCGATCGCGACATCGCCGACGGCTGCCCGGTAGCTGCGCCGCCGTTCCTTCATCTCCTGCAGCAATCCGACCCGCCGCATGTTGCGCTTGCGCCGGCCGCTGACGCCGTGGCGGATCCAATGCTCCTCGGCGGCGATCTTGCGGTCGGCCTTGTGCTGCTCGCGCTCCTCCTCCGCCAGCAGCATGTCGCGCCATTCCTCGAAATGCGCAAAGCCGCGCTCGATCCGCCGCGTCGCGCCGCGGTCGAGCCACACGGTGACGCGCGAGAGCGTGGAGAGAAAGCGCCGGTCGTGGCTGATGATCACCAGCGCGGTGCGGCGCGAGAGGAGATCGCCCTCCAGCCATTCGATGGTGGTGAGGTCGAGGTGATTGGTCGGCTCGTCGAGCAAGAGGATATCGGGCGCCGGCGCCAAGACGCGCGCGAGCGAGGCGCGGCGCGCTTCGCCGCCGGAAAGCTGCGCCGGATCTTCCTCTCCGCTGAGCCCGAGCTGCTCCAGCAGATAACGCGCGGCATGCGGATCGTCGCTCGCCCGCAGCCCGGCTTCGACATAAGCCAGCGTGGAGGCGAAGCCGGAAAAATCCGGCTCCTGCGGCAGGTAGCGCACCACCGCGCCGGGCTGCACGAAAACCGATCCCCGGTCGGGCTCCACCAGGCCCGCCGCGATTTTCAGCAGGGTCGATTTGCCCGATCCGTTGCGGCCGACCAGCGAGACGCGCTCGCCGGTTGAAACCGACAGGTCCGCGCCGGTCAGCAGCGGCGTGCCGCCGAAAGTCAGCGCGACATCGGCGAGTTGCAAAAGCGGAGGAGCCATGGGCACCCCGTATAGCCGGAAAGGCCTGCCGTCAAAGCCTTCCGCCGCTTTGACATTGCGCCGTCTTGCTTCCTGGCCGACAATACGGGCGAAGCCGCGGACAACAGGCGGATCGATCAGGGAGGACCAGATGCGGATGCGATGGGCGGCGGCCTTGTTGGCCGCGATGGTTGCGCTGGCGGCGCCGCAGGCGCGCGCGGATGCCGTGGAGGATTTCTACAAGGGCAAGCAGATCACCCTGATCGTCAGCTACGGCCCGGGCGGCGGCTACGACGTCTATGCCCGCGTGCTCGCGCGCTATATGCCGAAATACATCCCCGGCAATCCGAGCATCGTCATCCAGAACATGCCGGGCGCCGGCAGCCTGCGCGGCGCGAACTTCATCTATAACGCGGCGCCGAAAGACGGCACCGCCTTCGGCACCTTCGCCCGCAACATCCCGCTGATCGGCCTGCTGCAAAAGACCAATCAGAACGTGCAGTTCGATCCGATGAAATTCACCTGGATCGGCTCTTCGGCGAGCTTCGCCGACGACGCCTATCTGCTGATGGTGCGCAAGGACGCGCCGGTGAAGTCGGTCGAGGACGCCCGCAAGTCCGGCGGCCCGCCGATCGTGCTCGGCACCACCGCCGAAGGCGTCTCCAGCGACACCATGGGCGTGGTGCTGCGCGAGATGCTCGGCTTCAACATCAAGCAGGTGCCCGGCTATACCGACGGCGCGGCGCTGAACCTCGCCTTCGAGCGGGGCGAGATCGAGGCGCGCAACGTCGGCTATTCCTCGATCAAGCCGAACAAGCCCGATTGGGTGAAGCCGGGCGGGCTCGGCAATATCCTGATGGTCTTCGGGCGCTCCAACCGGCATGCCGACTTCCCGAATGCGCCGACCGCGCGCGAACTGGCGAAGAACGACAAGGACCGCCGGCTGATCGAGATCCTGGAAATCCCCTATCAGCTGTCGCGGCCCTTCGCGGCGCCGCCGGGCGTTCCCGAGGACCGCGCCAAGGCGCTGGTGAAAGCCTTCATGGAGACGCACAAGGACCCGGGCTATCTGGAAGAGGCCAGGAAGGCCAATTTCGAGGTCAGCCCGATCGACGGCGCCGAGGTGCTGCGCCTGATCAAGCTCATCGCCGACACGCCGGACGATCAGCTCAAGAGCATCGAGAAGCTGGTCGAAGGGGGATAAGCGCCGGCGCGAGGGGGTGCGCCGTTTCGGCGCAACCCTTCGTCGCAGACACCATCATTCCCGCAACGTCGATACCGGCAAGCCAGAGAACCGCTGATGCTTTGCGCGCCTGGGGCTGCGCCCTTTCGGCGCAGTTTCCCGGCGCTTTAACGTTGCGCGGCTCGCAACGCTGGTTGAAAATATCGGCAAGCGGCGCCCGGAAAAATTCCGGCCGCGTGCCATCGAAAATCCACCGACCAACGGGTGGCCACACTGGAGGATCACAGATGCTGATGCGATTTGCGGCGGCCTTGATGCTGTTCGCCGGCGCCGCCGTTCCGGCCAAGGCCGACGCGGTAGCCGATTTCTACAAGGGCAAGACGATCACGATGATCGTCAGCTACGGGCCGGGCGGCGGTTACGACACCTATGGCCGCATCCTGGCCCAGCACATGAGCAAGCATATCCCCGGCAAGCCGAACATCATCATCAACAACATGCCGGGCGCCGGCAGCCTGAAGGGCGCCAACTACATCTACAATGTCGCCCCCAAGGACGGCACCGCCTTCGGCATCTTCGCGCGCAACATCCCGCTGCTCGCCATGCTGGACAAGACCGATCAGAACGTGCAGTTCGATCCGACCAAGTTCACCTGGATCGGCTCCTCATCGAGCGGAGAGAATGACGCCTATGTGCTGATCGCCCGCAAGGACGCGAAGAACAAGTCGATCGAGGACCTGCGCAAGAAGGACGGCCCGCCGCTGATCCTCGGCTCCACCGGCGAGGGCACCTCGAGCGACGCCTGGCCGGTCGTGCTGCGCGACATGCTCGGCTTCAACATCAAGAATATCGGCGGCTATACCGACAGCGGCGCGCTCTATCTCGCCATGGAACGCGGCGAGATCGAGGGCCGCACCACCGGCATCTCCAGCGTGAAGTCCAACAAGCCGGAATGGCTGAAGCCCGATGGCATCATGCATATCCTGGTGGTGATGGGGCGGAAGACCCGCTACCCGGAACTGCCCAATGTGCCGACCGCGCGCGAGCTGGCGAAGTCCGACAAGGACCGCGCGCTGATCGAGGTGCTGGAGCTGCCTTACGCCATGAGCCGGCCCTTTGCCGCGCCTCCGGGCGTGCCGAAGGAGCGCGCCGATGCGCTGGTGAAGGCCTTCATGGAGACCCACAAGGACCCGGCCTATCTGAAGGACGCCGAGAAACTGAAGGTCGACGTCAGCCCGATCGACGGCGACGACGTCCGCGAGCGCATCGAAAGCATTTCCAGGGTGCCGCCCGAGGTGATGAAGGAAGTCGGAAAGCTGATCACCTCGAACTGACCTGGACGGACGCGACAACTCCCCTTCGCCGGCCGGCGGAGGGGAGTTTTTTCATGCCGTGCCGCATCCGGCATCGAAGCAATTCCGCCTTGCAGGGCTGTCTTTTCCGCTGTTGCCAACCGCGGGAAGTCTCACTAAGACCGGCGGTAATCCCGACATCCGGAGGAACGCCCATGCACGACAAGACCGACATGACCCATTGGCACGAGCCCAAGGCCGGCGAGAACGCCGGCTTCGGCAAGTTCGGCCGCCCGGCGATGCCCTACGACCGCTTCATGGAAAGCGAAGGCATTCCGGTCTACCGCGGCATCGGCGTGAAGCGCTGCCAGGATCTTCCGCTCAAGCCCTGGAAGCGGCTCGGCGGCAACGGCACCTTCATCCAGCTCTACGGCACCGAAGGCCTGTGGGGCATGTATGTGGCGCAGATTCCCGGCGCCGGCGCGCTGAATGTCGAAAAGCACATGTACGAGAAGGTCGTGCTGATCCTGGAAGGCCGCGGCACCACCGAAGTCTGGCAGGAAGGCCAGGCCAAGCGTCACACCTTCGAATGGGCGAAGGGCTCGATGTTCACCATCCCGCTCAACGCCTCGCACCGTTTCATCAATGCTTCGAGCCAGCCCGCGCTGATGCTGTGCGGCACCTCGGCGCCGAACGTGATGAACCTGCTCGACAACATGGATTTCATCTTCAACTGCCCGTATCACTTCACCGACCGCTTCTCCAACAGCGACGACTTCTTCAAGCCGAACGACGACATCTCGCCGGATCCGATCCGCGGTCTCGCCATGCGCAAGACCAACATCATCCCGGACGTGATCAACGCGGAGCTGCCGCTGGATAACCGCCGCTCGCCCGGCTACCGCCGGATGGAGCCGCAGATGGCGAACAACCGCTTCTACACCTGGATCGGCGAGCACGAGACCGGCCGCTACTCGAAGGCGCACAAGCACGCCTCGGCCGCGGTGCTCGTCTGCCTGAAGGGCAAGGGCTACACCTACACCTGGCCGGAAGCGCTCGGCATGCGGCCGTGGGAATCCGGCAAGGCCGACAAGGTGATGCGGCAGGAATACGAGCAGGGCGGCATGGTCTCCGCCGCGCCGATGAGCGGCGACTGGTTCCACCAGCATTTCGGCACCGGCGTCGAACCGCTGCGCGTCACCGCCTGGCACGGCCCGAACAACCAGCGCGCGCGCAAGGCCGGCATTCCCGGCGAGGCGCTGATGGATTACGGCGCCATCGACGTGACCAAGGGCGGCGCAGCGATTCCGTATCACATGGAAGACCCGTATCTGCGCAAGGAGTTCGACGAACTGCTGCGCAAGGACGGCAAGAAGAGCCGGATGGAAGACAAGTGGTACCAGGGCGACTCCGGCGACGAGCCGGGCGACGTGATGTAACCGCTACGCGCTATTGTTGCTGACAAAAGGCCGGGCCAAAAGCCCGGCCTTTTTCTCTAAGCTGAGCTCTTCGAATCTCGTCTGCTAGTCATCATATCACAGAGCCTACTCTCAGATGTAGCGGCTCGACTTACTACGCATGAACGCACATGGATGATGTTCAGCTCGCGAACTATATCGCAGGATTCCACACCGGAAATGTCGAAGCCGGGCGGCTCGA
>DASSPI010000128.1:0-20319 GCA_035699705.1 Xanthobacteraceae bacterium | reverse complement strand
TGGTAATCTACCCCGAATGGCGCAGCTATCGATACGTAATCGTGGAAGAGCGGATCGTGATCATCGATCCCAGCACCTACAAGATCGTAGCGGTGCTGGTGGTGTAAGGTCATAAACACCTGCAGCGGGAAAGGGCGGCCGAGCGGCCGCCCTTTTTCATTTCGGCGGAAAGGCTAGAGTGGCTGAGTTCAAGTTCGGAACAGCCAGGGGCCTCACATGATCGTCCGCCTTCCGGGCAAGCGGCCGACCCGCTGCCGCGCCGTGATCCATGGCGGGCTCGTCTTCGCTGTCGCGGTTGCGCGCGACAAAGCCGCGTCGATGTATGAACAGACGAGGATGGCGCTCGCCGATGCCGATGCTACGCTCGCCGAAGCGGGAACCGACAAATCGCGCATCCTTTCCGCGATGGTCTATGTGGCGGACATGAAACAAAAGCCGGAGATGAACCGGGCATGGGACGAATGGGCCGATGTGAAAAATCCGCCGATGCGCGCCTGCGTCGGAGCGGCACTGGAGGGCGCAAGCCTGGTGGAAATCGTCTTGACCGCGGCAAAATGATCGCCTGCGTGCGGGGGATGTGCGAGGATATTGCTCCTTCTGATCATCGGCCCTTTCGATCCATGTCGCGTAGATCCCAGATCAGCGCAGGATTGCTGGCGTTCCGCCGCAAGGACGGGCTAGAAGTGTTGCTCGCCCATCCGGGCGGGCCGTTCTGGACGAAGAAGGATGACGGCGCCTGGACAATTCCGAAAGGCGTCGCCGATGAGGACGTCGACGCGCTCTCCGCCGCGCGGCGGGAATTCACCGAGGAAACCGGTTTCATCGCAGCCGGCGAGATGCTGCCGCTGAAGGCGGTGCGGCAGCGAAGCGGCAAGACCGTCATGGGCTGGGCTTTCGAAGCCGATTTCGACCTTGCCGAATTCAGCAGCAACGAATTCGAGATGGAATGGCCGCCGCGCTCGGGCCGGCGCAAGAGCTTTCCGGAAGTCGACCGGCTCGCCTGGTTCGATTACGAGACTGCGCTGCAAAAGATCATCGCCTACCAGAAGCCCTTCCTGGTCGAGTTGCGGTCGAGCATCGAAGACTGATCGGCACAGGAACGAAAACAGCGCATCACACGTTTGATTTGCTCCTATTCCTTCAAAGGAGCAACGAAATGGACAAAGACCGCATTAAGGGTTCAGCCAAACAAACCAAAGGTGCGATCAAGGAAAAGGCTGGCAAGGCTCTGGGCGACGCCAAGCTCGAAGGCGAAGGCAAGGCCGACAAGACCGCAGGCAAGGTGCAAAACACGATCGGCGGCCTGAAGGACAGCTTGCGCGGCAAATAGCCCCGCCGCAGGAATGCGCGCTTACTTTTTCGGCAGATCCAGCCGGATATGCAGTTCGCGCAGCTGCTTGGGCGCGACCTCCGAGGGCGCGCCCATCAGCAAATCCTCCGCGCGCTGATTCATCGGGAATAGCACCACCTCGCGCAGATTCTCCTCCCCGCACAGCAGCATGACGATGCGGTCCACGCCGGGAGCGATGCCGCCGTGCGGCGGCGCGCCGTACTGCAACGCGCGCAGCATGCCGCCGAATTTCTTCTCCAGCACGTCCTCGCTATGGCCCGCGATGGCGAAGGCCTTCTTCATCACGTCCGGGCGGTGATTGCGGATGGCGCCGGACGACAGCTCCACGCCGTTGCAGACGATGTCGTACTGGATCGCCTTCATCCCCAGAATCTTCTCCTGGTCGTTGACATCCAGCGCCAGGAATTCGTCGGGCGGCATGTTCGGCATGGAGAAGGGATTGTGGGAGAAGTCGATCCTCTTCTCCTCCTCATTCCATTCATACATCGGGAAATCGACGATCCAGCACATGGCGAACTGGTTCTTGTCGATCAGGCCGAGCTCCTCGCCGACTTTCGTGCGCGCTGGATCCGCGAATTTGACGAAATACTTCGGGTTCCCGGCGACGAAGAACGCGGCATCGCCCACGCCGAGGCCGAGCTGGTCGGCGATCTGCTTGGTGCGCTCGGGACCGATATTCTTGGCGAGCGGACCGGCGCCGCTTTCCTCGCCGTCGCGCCAGAAGATGTAGCCGAGCCCCGGTTGGCCTTCGCCCTGCGCCCAAGAATTCATCCGGTCGCAGAAAGCGCGGTTGCCGCCTTTCGGCGCGGGAATCGCCCAGACCTCCACTGCCGGATCGCCCGCCAGCATGTTGGCGAAAATCTTGAAGCCCGAGCCGCGGAAGGCCTCGCTGACATTCTGCATCTTGATCGGGTTGCGCAGGTCCGGCTTGTCGGTGCCGTATTCGCGCACCGCGGTGGCAAAGGGAATCAGCGGGAACTTTTGCGTCACCGGCTTGCCGCCGCCGAATTCCTCGAACACGCCGCGCAGTACCGGCTCCACCGCGGCGAAGACGTCTTCCTGGGTGACGAAGCTCATCTCGATGTCGAGCTGATAGAATTCGCCCGGCGAGCGGTCGGCGCGCGCATCCTCGTCGCGGAAACAGGGTGCGATCTGGAAGTACCGATCAAAGCCCGCGATCATGATCAACTGCTTGAACTGCTGCGGCGCCTGCGGCAGCGCGTAGAATTTGCCGGGATGGATGCGCGAGGGCACCAGGTAATCGCGCGCGCCTTCCGGCGAGGAAGCGGTCAGGATCGGCGTCTGGAATTCGAAGAAGCCCTGCTCCTTCATCCGCCGCCGCAGCGAGTCGATGACCGCGCCGCGCTTCATAATGTTGCCGTGCAGCCGCTCGCGCCGCAGGTCGAGGAAGCGGTATTTCAACCGCAGCTCCTCCGGATATTCCTGCTCGCCGAAAACCGGCAGCGGCAGTTCCGCCGCCGCGCCAAGCACCTCGATTTCCTTGATGAAGACCTCGACCATGCCGGTCGGCAGGTCGGGATTTTCAGTGCCGGCCGGACGGTTGCGCACCAGGCCATCGATCCGCACCACCCACTCCGCGCGCAGCTTTTCGGCATCCTTGAAGGCCGGACTGTCGGGGTCGGCGACCACCTGCGTCACGCCATAATGGTCGCGCAGGTCGATGAACAGCAGCCCGCCATGGTCGCGAATGCGGTGACACCAGCCCGCCAAGCGCGCATCCTTGCCCACATCGCTTTCGCGAAGCGCGCCGCAGGTATGGGTGCGGTAGCGATGCATGGACGGTCCTGGAAAGGTGGGTTGCTCGGGGTTTGGAAGTGGCGGGAGAAGCACATTTATGGCCTTGTTTGTCAAGGCAAAGGCCGCTTTGCCCGGGCGGAAAGCTGAGCTATCTAGGCGCTATGCAGCCGATCACGACAACCGAAGAACTGGCGGCGGCCTGCGCCCGCCTCGCTCGCTACCCCTTCATAACCGTCGATACCGAATTCCTGCGCGAGACGACGTATTATCCGATCCTCTGCGTCATCCAGATGGCCGGCGCGGATAAGGCAGTTGGCGGCGATGAGGCGGTGGTGATCGACGCGATCGCCCCCGGCATCGATCTCGCCCCCTTCTTCGACCTGATGAATGAGGAGAAGGTGCTGAAGGTTTTCCATGCGGCGCGCCAGGACATCGAGATCTGCTGGCACCGCGCGGGAAAGCTGCCGCATCCGATCTTCGACACCCAGGTCGCCGCCATGGTGCTCGGCTACGGCGACTCGATCTCCTATGACCAGCTCGTGCAGCGAATCACCGGCGACGTGCTCGACAAATCGAGCCGCTTCACCGACTGGACGCGCCGGCCGCTGACCGAGGCCCAGCTGACTTACGCGGTGTCCGACGTCACCCATCTGCGCGATGTCTTTCGCACGCTCTCGGCCGACCTGGACAAGCGCGGGCGCGCCGAATGGGTCAGCGCCGAGATGGAGGTGCTGACCTCGCCCGAGACCTACCGCGCCGATCCGGAAAATGCCTGGCAAAGGCTGAAAAGCCGGGTGCGGAAACCCAGAGAGCTCGCGGTGCTGATGGAGATCGCCGCCTGGCGCGAGCGCGAGGCGCAAAGCCGTGATATCCCGCGCGGCCGCGTGCTGAAGGATGACGTGCTGGGCGATATCGCCGTACAGGCGCCGACGACGGTGGAACGGCTCGGCCATCTGCGCTCGCTGCCGAAAGGTTTCGAACGCTCGAAATGGGGAGACGCTATCGTCGAAGCGGTCAACCGCGGCATCGCGCGCGATCCAAAAACACTGCCGCGGCTGGAGCGTTCGCGCGGCGTCGCCAATGGCGGCGCCACGGTCGAACTGCTGAAGGTGCTGCTGCGGATGACCGCCGAGCGCCATGCGGTCGCCGCCAAGGTGATCGCCACGGTGGATGATCTTGAGACCATCGCGGGCGACGACAATGCAGATGTGCCGGCGTTGAAAGGGTGGCGGCGGGAATTATTCGGCAACAAGGCGCTCGCCCTGAAGCGGGGCGAACTGGCGCTGGCGGTGGAGAAGGGCCGCGTGGTGCCGGTGGAACGCGGGAGCGCCTGATCGGCGAAGCCCGGAACCGGTCGCCGACCGACTCAACAGGCCCAAGCCCCGCCCAAATTGAAGCAAATTGTCGGGCGTCACTCACGCGCCCTTCACCCTATGCCGCTATCGTGCGGCATATCGCGAATGCCAACCGGCATATCACTGTCCCAATTTCCCCGCCGAAGCGGTCGATACCTCTTCGCTGATGATCGCGCCTAACAGCATGCAGGAGCGGCCGCAACCTTGAGTCGACGCTTGGTCCGCTGCCGGAACCGATCAAGTCACACAGGCGTTCCTCTGCACTCGCCGAACCAGGAGATCGTCACGGTGGCGGATGAAGGTGACCCGATCGGTGGAATGGGCTTTGTCATTGCCGGGACCCTGGCCGTTTTAATCGGCCTCGGCGTCCTTTTTGGCACCGGCTACTTTGACTCGAAGTCTTCAGGCGCGAAGGCGGACCCGCCGAAAGCGCCGGCGGCGGCCAATAAATAGTCGGTAGCCTGGAACCAGCGGCTACGGTCTCCGTTTAGTCGGGGTAGCCCGCCCCCGGATCACCCCCCTCGCACTAGCGCGGGCTGCAAGGAGCCTCCGCGCCGGCGTTCGGGGGCTCTTTTTCTTTGCCGCCGCGACCATAATGGTGCCGCTGTCGCAGCGGCGCCGCGCTGGCCGCTTAATCGGTGACGATCACCGGTTCGCGCCCGATCAGCCGCGCAAGCTGCTTCAGCCGCCCGTAAACGCGGTCGCCCGCGAGCGTGCGGTATTTGCCCTGCAACACCAGCGTGAGTTTGCGCCGGCGCACTTGCAGCGGGGTATTCGGCAAGACGCCCGGCATCGAGGCGGAAACCAGGTAAGCCACCCGCATGGCGAGGCCGAGAATGCGGGCATGATCGAGCATGCGGCTGGAAGCCAGCTCGCGCAGGCGCGGCGACAGTTCTTCCTCGATCAGTCCCATGTGCCGGAAATAGACCGTGAGCGCGAGAAACGCCCGACCCGGATGGTCGGTCGCAAAGAACCCGTTGTTGGCGATGATGTTGAGCGATTGTTCGCCGCGATAATCCGGATGCGTCCGCCAGCCGATATCCGCCAACAGGCAGGCCGCATGGCGCAGCCGCCGTTCCTGAGCGTTCTCCTCCACGCCGGTGGACGCCATGAACCGGTCGGTCCAGTCAACAAGTTCCTCGCCATGTTGCGGTGAGCGCGAGCGCAGGATGTTGAGATCTGAAGCCGCTGCAATCAAGGCATCCTGTTTGCGCTGTTTGGCCTTCAGCTGCGAGAAGAGCAGGCCCTCGCGCACACCGAGCACGGAAACCACGATGTCCTGCGGCTTGCCGATCCGGATCAGATGCTCCAGCACCAGCGCGGCATACGGCAATAGCGGCCGGCGCGCCTTGGCCACGACCTCGATGCGCGACAGTGATTCCGGATCCACGCGGTGCACGAGCCGGGCGAATTCCAGCGCTTCTTTCGCCGGCAGGACATAATTGTGCATCACATGCAGCGGGTATCCGGTCTGAAACATGTGCAGCCGCGCGAGCGCGCGCCAGGTGCCGCCCACGGCATAAAAGGAGCGGCCGCGCATCGATTTCAGATGCGGAACATGACTCAAGGCTTTGGTGACGATCTTTTCCGCTTTCTTGATCGACTTCGACGCGGCGTCCTGCAGCGCCAGCCCGCCGAGCGGCAAGGTGACACGGGTGCCGATATGCGAGCCGCGGACCAGCGTGCATTCGAGCGAGCCGCCGCCCAGGTCGCCGACAATGCCGTTGGGGTGATGGATGCCGGATACCACGCCCAGCGCGGATAATTGCGCTTCGCGCGGACCCGAGAGCACGTCGATCTTGGCCCGGCAGATGCGTTCCGCAGCGGCGATGAACGCAGGGCCGTTGGTGGCATCGCGACAGGCGGCGGTGGCGATCACCCACAGCCGCCTCACCAGCAAGGTATCGCAGAGCGCGCGGAAGCGCCTGAGCGCCCGCAAGGCTTCTTCGACCGCGTCCTTGGCGAGCAGGCCGGTGGATTGCACCTGACGCCCGAGGCCGCACAGCTCTTTCTCATTGAAGATCGGCGTCGGCGCGCGCGTCAGCCCCTCATAGACCACGAGGCGGACCGAGTTCGAGCCGATGTCGATGACGGCAACCGGCGGACCTGCATCCAGCCGGCCCTGGGCGACTTCGTTCCGAGCCGGCAACCGGCTACGCCCGGTCGAGGCGGCGCGAGAGGCGGGGCGACGATTCCTTGAGCGATTTGCCACGGCCGGAAAGACTCGGATTGGTCATGAAATATTTCTGCGCATTGAAGGGCTCTTCGCCCGCCGCGGCCTTTATGCGCGTCGAGCTGCCATCGGGCAAGAGCTTCCAGCTCTGCTCATTGTCCTTGAGGTTCGCGATCATGATCTGATCGAGAACCTGCTCATGCACGGTCGGATTTAGAATCGGGCACAAAACTTCGACGCGACGGTCAAGGTTTCGCGGCATCAAATCGGCGGAGGAAATGTAGACCGCCGCCTTCGGATGCGGCAGGCCGAGGCCGGCACCGAAGCAATAGATGCGGCCGTGCTCGAGGAAGCGGCCGACGATCGATTTCACCCGGATATTGTCGGAAAGCCCGGGCACCTGCGGCCGCAGGCAGCAGATACCGCGCACGATGAGGTCTATCTGCACGCCCGCTTGCGAGGCCCGATAGAGCGCGTCAATGATGTCGGGATCGACCAGCGCGTTCATCTTCATCCAGATCGCGCCGCGCCGGCCGGCTTTGGCATGCGCGATTTCATCGGCGATGTGATTCTGGATGCGCTTGCGCAAGGTGAGCGGCGACACCGCCATTTTTTCCAATTCGGCCGGCTCGGCATAGCCGGTGATGAAATTGAATACGCGCGCAACGTCACGCGCGATCACGGGATCGGCGCTGAAGAAAGAAAGATCGGTGTAGATGCGTGCCGTTACCGGATGATAGTTTCCGGTCCCGACATGAACATAGGTGGCAAGCGAGGGACCTTCACGCCGGACCACCAGCGACAATTTGCTGTGGGTCTTCAGCTCGATGAAACCGAACACCACCTGCACGCCCGCGCGCTCCAGGTCGCGAGACCATCGGATATTGGCTTCCTCGTCGAAGCGCGCCTTCAATTCCACCAGCGCGGTCACCGACTTGCCCGCTTCCGCGGCTTCCGCCAGCGCCCGGATGATCGGGGAATCCGCCGAGGTGCGGTAGAGGGTCTGCTTGATCGCGACGACATTCGGGTCGCGCGCGGCCTGCTGCAGAAACTGCACCACCACGTCGAAGGACTCGTAGGGGTGGTGGACGATCAGATCCTTCTGCCGGATGGCAGCGAAGCAGTCACCGCCCTGCTCGCGGATACGCTCCGGATAGCGCGGATTGTAAGGCACGAAATGCAAATCGGGCCGGTCCACCGTCGTGAGCTGCGCCAATTCGTTCAGCGCCAGCACGCCGTCGATCAGCACCATTTCGTCGTCGGCTACCGCCAGCGCGCGCTGCACGAAGCGCCGCAGCTCCTCCGGCATGGCCGCTTCCACCTCCAGCCGGATCACTGATCCGCGGCGGCGGCGCTTGAGCACGGTTTCGAACAGCCGCACCAGATCTTCGGCTTCCTCTTCGACTTCAAGCTCGGAATCGCGGATCACGCGGAAGGCGCCCTGCCCCTTCACCGTGTAGCCGGGAAAAAGCCGGCCGATGAACAGGCTGGTGGCCTGCTCGATCGTCACCATGCGAACGGCATCGCCCTCGCTTCCCGTCAGCCGGATGAAGCGGTCGATCTTGTTCGGCATGCGAATGAGCGCATTCATCCCCTTGCCGTCTTTGGCGCGGGTGAGCTGCAGCGCGATGGAAAAATTGAGATTGGCGATGAAGGGGAACGGATGCGCGGGGTCGACCGCGAGCGGCGTCAGCAACGGAAAGACGTGAACCAGAAAATGCGCCTCCAGCGCGGCGCGCTCCTGCTTGGTGATGTCCGCGCTTTCGACCAGGACGATCCGTTCTTGGGCAAGCTCCTTGCGCAAGGCCTTCCAGCGTTCCTGCTGATCGAAGGCGAGGCTCGTGGCCATCTCGTTGATGCGCGCGAGCTGTTCGCTCGGCGTAAGGCCTTCGGGGCTTTTGGTGGTGATGCCGGCGCGCACATGGCCCTTGAGGCCGGCGACGCGGACCATGAAGAACTCGTCCAGGTTGTTGGCCGAGATCGACAGGAAGCGTACCCGCTCCAGCAGGGGATGGCTTGCGTTCTCCGCCTCCTCCACGACCCTGCGATTAAAATGCAGCCAGGACAATTCACGGTTGATGAACCGGTCGGTACTCGCGGCATCGAACAGGGGCGCAGGCGTTGCCGGCACTGGCTCCGAAGCCGGAGGCCTGATTTTTTTCTCTGCTAGAACAGTAGCTTGCGAGGTGTCGATCATAGCCTGAGCTATAGCATAAAAAGGTTACCTAGCCTCGCATCGTGTCAGCCCAGTGACATGATCGCGCTTAAGAGGCCCTTATCAAGCCTCCGCATCGCGAAAAAGGTCCGCCGCCAGCGAACGGTTGACCGGCCTTTTCTGCCGCAAGGCTTCCCGGTCGAGCCGCGCCACCGCGGCGCGGGCGGCGCCGAACGACCGCTCGATGCGGCTGGCGAGATAGCCCACGACAGCCTCATCCACCGCGAGCTGGCGGTCGGCACAGAGCTTGACGATGACCGAGCGCAGCAAGGCGTCGTCCGGAGCCGCAAGCGCGACGGCCGGCACCGCCCGCAACCGCGACGCCAAGTCGCGCAAGCCGACATTCCAGCCGGCGGGGGGCGTGCGCGCGGTGAGCAGGACAAAGGCGCCCTCCTCGCGCGCGAGATTCAGCATATGGAACAGCGAGGCTTCGTCGAATTCTTCCGCTGCGAGATCCTCGATCACGAGCGCGCCGGTTGCGAGCGCCATCGGCGGCGATATCTCCGCCAGCGCGCGTCCGGCAATGACGCGTGCGCCGGAGGCGGCAGCCCAGATCGCGGCGAGATGACTCTTTCCGCTGCCCTCCGGCCCCGTCAGCGTGACCACCGGCGCCGGCCAATCCGGCCAGGCTTCCAGCAGTTTCAGCGCCGCCGCATTGCAAGGCCCTTCCAGGAAGTCTTCGCGCGCCAGGCTCTCTTCATGCCCGAGCGCGAGCGCAAGCTGCCGCGGCCTCGCGCTCCGGCTGGCCGCCGGCCCAGGCATCAGCGCGCTCCGTTCTTGTAAAGCGGGCTCTGCAGATAACGGCCGACGCCGAAACGCACCAGCACCCCCACCGCTGCCGCCAGCGGAACCGCGAGCAGCAAGCCGAGGAAGCCGAAGAGATAGCCGAAGGCGAACAAGGCGAACATCAACCAGAGCGGATGCAAACCGACGCTGTCACCGACCAGCTTCGGCACGAGGATATTGCCTTCAATGAACTGCCCGAACAGGACTATGCCCATGACGGCGACAATCCAGATCCATTCCGGCCAGAACTGCGCCACCGCGATGCCGGTCGCGAGTACGAAGCCGGTGACGGAGCCGACATAAGGAATGAAGCTGATCAGGCCGGACAGCAGCCCGATCAGCAGGCCGAAGTTCAGCCCAACCGCCGACAGCGCGACCGCGTAGAAAATGCCGAGCACGACGCAAACCACTGTCTGCCCGCGCACGAAACCGGCAATCGCCGTGTCGGTCTGGCGCATCAAGCGCATGACGGTGTCATGCTGCGAGAGCGGAATGAGACGTTCGACGCTGGCGGTGATGCGCGGCCAGTCCGCGACGAAATAGTAGGCCACGACCGGTGTGATCACGATCAGCGATAGCAGTGAAATCACGGCAGCGCCGCCGGACCAGACCTTGCTGAGGAAAGCCGTGCCGAGCGCGGCGCCCTGTGTCATCAGTTCGCCTGCGGACTTGTCGGCGTCTGCCAGGCGATCGCCGACGAACTGACTCCATGGCCGGTTGGGATCGTTGATCAACGCCAGCAGCTTGATGAAGTAGCCTGGCAGCTCTTTGAGGAATGCCGCCAGCTGCGCGCCGATCACCGGCACAATGATCAGCAACAGCAGAACTATGACAAGCACTACGATCGTGATGACAATCAGGGCCGCGATCCACCGCGGCATGCCGGTCCTTACCAGCCGGTTGGCCAGCGGATCGCACAGATAAGCGATGGCCATGCCGGCCACGAAGGGCAACAGCACGTCGCCGAGCAGCCAAAGTCCTACGATGATGACGGCAAAGACCGCCAGCCAGAACAACAGTTGCTGGCGGAAATTCATCGCCTTCGCCGGCATGCGCGGTGCGCCGTCCATGCTCAACTTCCCGCCTCCGCCGAATTCATGTGGCGCACCCATTCACGCAGATAGAAACCGATCGAAAGCAGGGTTGTCGCCACGACGAGCACCATCAAAGCGGTAAGCAACGGCTCGGCATTGAAGCCGAGTCCGAGGGAAGCGAGCTTCAGCGTCGCAAAGATAATCTGCGCCGCGGTGTTCAGCTTGGAAACCGGCAGCGGCTTCATCGCCACCGGATGGTCCACCAGCCACGACAGGATGACGGCGCCGACGATCATGATGTCCCGCGAGACCACCAGGATCACCAGCCAGGCCGGCAGCGCGCCGGTGATGCCGAGCGCCACATAGATCGAGACGATGAGCACCTTGTCGGCCAGGGGATCGAGATAGGCGCCGAGCTCGGTCGCCATTCCGAACCGCTTGGCCAAGAAGCCGTCGACCGCGTCGCTGATGCCGGCGGCGAGAAAAAGCAGGAAGGCCAGCCGCATCTCCCCGGAGATGATGGCCCAGACCAGAACGGGAACCAGCAGGATGCGGGCAAGGGTAATAAGGTTTGGGATACTCATGAAGGTCTGGAGTCTTGCGGGTCCCGGTACAACAGTCGCCCTGCCCTAAACGCCGGGAAGCGCGCCGCACAGGCTTTCAGTATAGCCACGATCCTGCCATTGCACAGCGTATGATTCCCAAGTACCGAATTCGCAGGTTAGTGTTCCGAATCCGAAGTTCGCACAAACCGTGCTGCGAACCTTCTTTGCGCACTTCGGATTCATGGGGCCACTAAAAAATCATAGGGTTTGCTAGTGTGGCCTTGGTTGAGAAGTTCCCTCCCGACCCAGCCGCAAGGAATGGGAACTTCTGAACCGCCACACTAGCCTGCGTAAAGCCAAGGAAATGTCATGGGCGACAAGGGGTCCGGCCTTACCTATGCCGAGGCCGGCGTCGATATAGATGCCGGCAATCGCATGGTGGAGCTGATCAAGCCGCTCGTGCGGGCGACGGCGCGGCGCGGCGCGGACGGCGAAATCGGTGGCTTCGGTGGTATTTTCGATCTGAAAAGCGCCGGCTTCAGTGATCCGGTGCTGGTGGCGTCCACCGATGGCGTCGGCACCAAGGTCAAAATCGCCTGCGAAACCGGCCGCCACGCCACCATCGGCATCGATCTCGTCGCCATGTCGGTCAACGACCTGGTCGTGCAAGGCGCCGAGCCGCTGTTTTTTCTGGATTATTTTGCCTGCAGCAAGCTCGACCCGGAAACCGGCGCCGCGGTCGTCGCCGGCATCGCCGAAGGTTGCCGGCAGGCCGGCTGCGCGTTGATCGGCGGCGAAACAGCCGAAATGCCCGGGATCTATCAGCCGGGCGACTATGACCTGGCGGGCTTCGCGGTCGGCGCAGCGGAACGCGGCGCCCTGCTGCCGCGCAGCGATGTCGCGGTGGGGGATATCGTGCTGGGGCTGAAATCGTCCGGGGTGCATTCCAATGGCTTTTCGCTCGTGCGCAAAGTCGCGAGCCATGCCGGGCTGGATTGGAACGCGCCCGCGCCTTTCGATCCCGCGCAGACTTTGGGCGAAGCCGTGCTCACGCCGACGCGCATTTATGTCAAATCCTGCCTCGCAGCGATCCGTGAAAGCAAAGCCGTGAAGGCGCTGGCGCATATCACCGGCGGCGGATTTCCCGACAATATCCCGCGCGTGCTGCCGAAAGGTCTCGGCGTGACGGTGGACCTCGCCCGCGTGCCGGTGCTGCCGGTATTCCAGTGGCTCGGCCGCGCCGGAAACGTCGCACAGGAAGAAATGCTGCGCACCTTCAATTGCGGTATCGGGATGGTGCTGGTGGCCGCGCCGAAAGACGCCGGGGCGATCAGTGGGGTTCTCCAGCGCGAGGGTGAAAGCGTGGTCGAGCTTGGCGAGATCGTTCCAGCCGCGAGCGGCCCGCAAGTCCGCTATACTGGAAGCCTCGACCTCGCACGGTGAGGTGAAGGGTATGGCGCGCAAGCGGGTTGCGGTTTTGATCTCGGGCCGGGGCTCCAACATGGCCGCGCTGGTCGAAGCCGCCAAAGACAGCAATTATCCCGCCGAGATCGTGCTGGTCGTTTCCAATCGCCCGCATGCAGAAGGCATCGCCTATGCGCGCAGGGCCGGCATCGCCACCACGATCATCGACCACGCCGACTATGGAAAAAATCGCAAGGCCTTCGAGCAGGCGCTGCAAGCGGTGCTCGAGGGCAGCGGCATTGAGATCGTCTGCCTGGCCGGATTCATGCGGCTATTGACGCCCTGGTTCATCGAGCGCTGGGAAGGCCGCCTGCTCAACATCCACCCTGCCCTGCTCCCGAAGTTCAAAGGATTGCACACCCACGAGCAGGCGCTTGCCGCCGGCGCGAGCTCGCATGGCGCGACCGTGCATTTTGTCACTGCCGAAATGGACGCGGGGCCGACGATCTGTCAGGCCGCGGTGCCGGTGCTTGAGGGCGATACGGCGCAGACGCTCGCCGAGCGCGTGCTCGCGGTCGAGCACAAGATCTATCCGTTGGCGCTGAAATGGCTGGCGGAAGGAAAACTGCGCGTTGTCGAGGGCAAATGCATCATCGACAACGCGCCTGTTCCGAACGGCGTGACCGTGCCGGCCTAATCTCTTGTCGCTGGCTGTGACACCGGATGCGGATGCGGGAATTCTTCCGGTCCCGGCGGATCGACGATCAGCGGCTGTTCCAGCATTGCCTTGTGCTTGCTGCGGCGAATGAGCCAGCCGATCCCGAGCACAAAGACCACGCCGGCGCCCGCCGACCAGAACTCCCAGCGATGCACCAAATCCGCGCCAAGATAACCGGCGACCGCGGCATCCTTGATGATGATCTCGCCCGCAACCCAGCCGAGCAGGCCGGCGCCGGCCCAGACCAGGATCGGAAAGCGATCGAGCATTGCCATCAGCAGGGCGCTGCCGGCGATGATCAGCGGCACGCTGGTCGCAAGGCCGAAGGTGATCAGCGAGATCTTGACGTAATAGGCCAGATCCAGCGCCTGTTGCGCCGTATACGCCGCGGCCATCTTCACCGCGGCGGAATCCGCCGCACCGGCGATGGCGATCACGTTATCGAGGCTCATCACGATATCGGCGATGGCAATGATGCGCACCGCGGGCCACAGGCTGTCGGCGGCTTTGACCTTGCCTTCGCCGTGATCCTCTTCCGGCACCAGGAGCTTGATCGCGATCCAAAGGAGCAGCAGACCGCCGACCAGCTTGAGGAACGGGAAGGCCATGATCTGCGCGACCACGGCGGTGAAGATAATGCGCAGCAGAACCGCGACGCCGGCGCCGAGAATCATGCCCCAGAACCGCTGACGTGGCTCCAGCGTGCGGCAGGCCAGCGCGATCACCACGGCGTTGTCGCCGGAAAGCAGCACGTTGATCCAGATGATCTGCAGCGCCGCGAGCCAATAAGCCGGATGCGTGATTTCTTCGAACAGCAGTTCCACGGTCCTCTCGTCCTTTTCTTGTGGGCGGATGGACGTCCGCTCATCAAAACCGCACCTGATCGGAGGTGCAATCTATCGCTATCGCCGCGCCTCTGCTACCGAAACTGGACAGGCTCGCGGCGGTTTGTCGGCCGGATAAACGAGCGTCAGCCGACGATTTCCTCCTTGGAGAAGAATTGAGCGATCTCCTGGGCCGCCGTTTCCGGCGCGTCGGAACCGTGCACCGAATTTTCTCCGACCGAGAGCGCATGCACCTTGCGGATCGTGCCCGGGGCCGCTTTCGCCGGATCGGTCGCGCCCATCACCTCGCGATATTTCGCCACCGCATTGTCGCCCTCGAGCACCTGCACGACCACCGGGCCGGAAGTCATGAAATCCACCAGCTCACCGTAAAACGGGCGATCCTTGTGAACCTCGTAAAATTTCTCGGCCTGCGGGCGGCTCATGCGGATGCGCCGCTGCGCGACGATGCGCAGGCCCGCCGCCTCGATCATCGCGTTGATCGCGCCGGTGAGATTTCGCGCGGTCGCGTCGGGCTTGATGATGGAAAAAGTGCGTTCGACCGCCATCACGTCATCCTTAAAAAAAATCCCCGGGGCACGCGCTCGGGGCAGCGGCGCTTATAGCGGCAGGTCCCCTGACCGGCAAGGCTGTTGAACCTGACGTGAACGCCCGGCCGCGGCCGGGTTCATTTGCATGAAGCCCTTCTGAATTCGCTGCTCAGAACGCGTTCAGCGCGGTTGCCTAGGATGGCGGCACTAAACGCAAGGATGTTTTGCCGCAGGCAATGCGGCGGCATCCGCAAAGCAGGGAGAGTTCCATGTTCCGCAAGATCACTTTCGCGCTTGCCGCGGCGACCGTCATGGCCACTGCAGCGATCCCGACCGCCGCGTCGGCCTCGCATTGGCGCGACGGCTGGCGTCACCATCACCGCCCGCATTATGGCGTCACCGTACGCTACGTGCCGCGGCATTACGCCTATTACCCGCACTGCTTCACGAAAAAGCGCTGGGTCCGTACCTATTGGGGTTGGCGGGTGCATCGCGTACGCGTCTGCCGCTGACGCTCAACGGCTAAGTCATGCGTAGATCCTGGTCTTGCTTGCGCGAGACCAGGATGTTTTTGGGCGGTGGCACCGGCTGCCGGCGGTTCCGCGAACGCCTCACGCAATAAGCTCTTGCATCCTGCCGAGGTGATGGCCACAAAGCGTCCATGCTCCTCATCAGAGATTTTTCCATCCGGGTTGCCGGACGCCTTTTGATTGACCATGCGTCGGTCCAGCTTCCCGCGAATTCCCGTGTCGGTTTCGTCGGGCGCAACGGCAGCGGCAAGACCACGCTGTTCCGCGCCATTGCGGGAGAAGTGCCGCCGGAGACCGGCAGCATCATCCTGCCCTCGCGCACGCGAATCGGCCGGCTGGCGCAGGAAGCCCCCGATGGGCCGCAGAGCCTGGTCGAGGTGGTGCTTTCGGCGGATGCCGAGCGCGCGCAGCTGCTGGCCGAGGCGGACACCGCCCACGATCCGCACCGGATCGCGGAAATCCATACGCGCCTGGTGGACATCGATGCGCATTCGGCGCCCGCGCGGGCGGCTTCGATCCTCGCGGGACTTGGTTTCTCCACCGAGGCGCAGCAGCGCCCGGTCGGCGAATTTTCCGGCGGCTGGCGCATGCGCGTGGCGCTCGCCGCCGTGCTGTTCTCCGAGCCCGACCTGCTGCTGCTCGACGAGCCGACCAACTATCTCGATCTCGAAGGCACGCTCTGGCTGGAGGACCACCTCGCCCGCTATCCCAAGAGCCTGATCGTCATCAGCCACGACCGCGACCTGCTCGACAATTCGGTCGATCACATCCTGCACCTCGGCAATGAAAAGCTGACGCTCTACCGCGGCGGCTATTCGTCCTTTGCACGCCAGCGAGCCGAGCGTCAGCAGCTCGACGCCAAGGCGGTGAAGAAGCAGGAGGCCCAGCGCAAACATCTGCAGGCCTTTGTCGATCGCTTCAAAGCCAAGGCCAGCAAGGCGAAACAGGCGCAGTCACGCGTCAAGCTGCTCGCCAAGCTGGTGCCGATCGAGGCCATGATCGATCGCGACGTTCATCCGATCTCTTTCCCGGCGCCGGAAAAGCTGTTGTCGCCGCCGATCATCGCGATGGAGCACGTTGCCGCCGGCTATGAACCGGGACGTCCGGTGCTGCGCGATCTCAGCCTGCGCATCGACAACGACGACCGCATCGCTCTGCTCGGCTCAAACGGCAACGGCAAATCGACCTTGTCGAAAATCCTGGCCGAGCGGCTTTCGCCGCAGGACGGGCAGATCACCCGTGCCTCCAAGCTCAAGATCGGCTATTTCGCGCAGCACCAGCTCGACGAATTGCATCTCAATGAAAGCGCCTACGACCATGTGCGCGCTTTGATGCCGAAGGCGAGCGAGGCGCAGGTGCGCGCGCGGGCCGGCGCCATCGGCTTTTCCGCCGACAAAGCCGACACGCCGGTCTCCAGTCTCTCCGGCGGCGAGAAAGCGCGGCTGTTGCTCGGACTCGCGACTTTCGATCATCCGCATCTCATCATTCTGGACGAGCCGACCAACCATCTCGATATCGACAGCCGCGCCGCGCTGGTGGATGCGATCAACGACTATCCCGGCGCCGTGATCCTGGTGTCGCACGACCGCTATCTGCTCGAGGCCTGCGTCGACCGGCTTTGGCTGGTGGAGAACGGCTCGGTCGCGCCATTTGACGGCGATCTCGAGCAATACCGGCGGATGGTGCTTCGCGGCGACCGCGCCCGGTCCGGCAACGGCGCGGCCAAACCGGAGCCGCAACTGTCAAAGGTCGAAGCGCGGCGCGCCGCCGCCGACAGACGGGCCGAGCTGGCGCCCTTGCGCCAGAAGATCACCACGGCGGAAAAGGCCATCGCCAGGCAGAAGGCCGAGATCGAGCGGCTGGAAGCGGCGCTGGCCGGCGGGCTGTTCGCGCAGGATCCGAGGAAAGCTGCGGGCATCGCCAAGGCGCGCGCAGATGCCGCCGCCGCGCTGGCGCGTGCCGAAGAGGAATGGCTGGAGGCGAGCGCGGCCTTCGAGGCCGTCACGGCCTGAGCCTAGGTGGCTGCGCGGCGCGGTTTCGCCGCCGGCCTTTGCGGCTTCGGCGGCGGGGCCGGTTCGGCCACGCGCTCGATCTCGGTCAATTGCCCGGCGGTGAAGGAATACAGGCCGGGCCGCTCGCCACGGCTATACAGCAGTTTGGTGAAGCGCTCGCCGCGTGAATTGGCGCCGATATCGACCTTTTCGGGCGCGCCAAGCACCCGCACAACCGCGCATTCGCTCATCTGCAGCGCAACAGCGCCCGCAACCTTTGGTTCGGAGCCGTCTTCGGCGGCCGCCGCTCCGGCGCAGCTGCCGTCGGCATTGACGTAATCGGCCGCCGTCACGGAAGTGCGTTTGAATGTGGACGGGACCGACATTGAGGCTTTGGAATAGGGATTCCATTCGAAGCTGGTGACGTTGAAGTCTGCGACCTTCGGCATCTCCATCGAGCCGCAGGCGCCAAGCGTCAGCGCCAGCATGCTCACCGGCAGAGCCAAGCCCCGCGTCCGATTCAGCCCAAAATATCTCATCTGAAAATTCCCCCTCCGGCCCCGGACCGGAAGCGACCAAGCCTAATTTTGCGACACGATCATGGCGGCTTCAATGCCCCAGCGGAACCGAAAAGTCCCCTCCTCCGGCGCAAGGTTAATGCCAGTGCCCGATCGGTACTGGTCAGGCCTTCTTGACCCAGCGGCCCTGCTCATCCGGCTGCCAATAAGTGGCCTCGAAGCCCTGCGCCTTGGCCTCGGTCCAGCGCTCGCGCGCGGCCGAAACCGCATCCGGGTCGTCGCCGTCGAACAAGAGGACCACGCGTTCATAAGCCGCCGTATCGACGGGGAACGGCGCCCCATCGACCAGAAAACGCACCTGGGCGCCGTTGGCATTGTCATCGCCGCTGGTGATCAGGATCGGCTGTTCCGCGGCCTCTGCCTCCTTGGGCGTGCCGTGCGGCAGGAAGCCGTCATCGCGGTAGGTCCACAGATGCGCATCAAGCGCCTCGACGCGCTCATCCGAGGATGCCTGCACCACGACGCGCCAGCCGCGCTCCAACGATTTTTCCAGCAACGTCGGCAGCACCCGTTCCAGCGGCTGGCGTTGCAAATGGTAGAACAGGATCTCGGTCATCGCTCCGCCGCGCCGCTATTTCTCGTAATAATCCGCCACCAGCCGGTCGAGCAGCCGCACACCGAATCCGGAGCCCCAGCTTTTGTTGATGTCGCTCTGCGGCGATCCCATGCCGGTACCGGCGATGTCGAGATGCGCCCATGGCGTTTTGCCGACGAAACGCTGCAGGAATTGCGCCGCGGTAATCGAGCCGGCGTTGCGGCCGCCGGTATTCTTCACGTCGGCGAATTTGGAATCGATCAGTTTGTCGTATTCGGGACCGAGCGGCAGGCGCCAAACGCGCTCGCCGGTCGCTTCGCCGGCCTTGGTCAGGCGCTCTGACAGCTTGTCGTCATTGGAGAACAGCCCGGCATACTCATGCCCGAGCGCGACGAGGATCGCGCCGGTCAGCGTCGCTAGGTTGACCATGAATTTCGGCTTGAAGCGCTTGTTGACGTAATGCAGTACGTCCGCCAGCACGAGACGGCCTTCGGCATCGGTGTTGATGATCTCGATGGTCTGGCCGGACATCGAGGTGACGATATCGCCGGGGCGCTGCGCCTTGCCATCGGGCATGTTTTCAACCAGCCCGATCGCGCCGATGACGTTGGCCTTGGCCTTGCGCGTGGCCAGCGCATGCATCAGGCCGACCACGCAGGCCGCGCCCGCCATGTCGCCCTTCATGTCCTCCATGCCGGCCGCCGGCTTGATCGAGATCCCGCCGGTATCGAAGCACACGCCCTTGCCGATGAAGGCGATCGGCGGCGTGCCCGGCTTGCCGCCGTTCCAGCGCATCACCACGAGGCGGCTGTCGCGCACCGAGCCTTGCCCGACGCCAAGCAAGGCATTCATGCCGAGCTTGCGCATCGCCTTGACGTCGAGCACCTCGACCGCAACGCCCTGCTTCTTCAGCGCGGCGGCGCGGCGGGCGAATTCCTCCGGATAGAGGACATTCGGCGGCTCGTTGACGAGGTCGCGCGCGATCACGGTGCCTTCGTTAATCGCCGCACGCGATGTCCAGGCCCTGCGCACCGCGGCCGCGTCATCCACCGCCACCGTTATCCTGGCCAGGGCCGGCTTTTCTTCACCTTCTTTGCGTTTTGTTTTGTAGCGCTCGAAGGCGTAGGCGCGCAGCTGCGCGCCGAGCGCGAGATCGGCGGCCTGCTCCGGTTTCATCGCGCCGGCTGGCAGGTCGGCGACGATGGTGACCTCGGCGGCGGATTGCGGAAGCTTGCCCACCGCTTTGCCGCCGAGCTTGACGATGTCGAGCGGCTTCAGATCTTTCGCCTTGCCGACCCCCATCACCACCACCCGGGAGACCTGCAAACCGGGCGGCGCGATAATATCGAGCGACCCGCCTGCTTTGCCGGTGAAGCTGTCAGCGGTTGCCGCACGCTTGATGAAATCGGCGGCTTGCCCGAGCAACCGCTTCGAGGCAGCGCCGAAGGCGAGCTTATCGTCGCAGAAAACCACCAATGCGCCCTTGGCGGGCGCGGCAAAACCGGAAAATCCGAGCTTGCTGGCTTCGGACATGTTCAGAAAACCTCTTGCTGTGCCTTGAAAACGGGAAACGTTACGGGAAGTTGTGCGGGGTCATATGAACCGCCTGGGCTACCTCTGCAAAGCGCTAAAACCCGGAACGCCGGACAGGCTGCGGAAGGCAGGGTTAACCTGCGGTCTCTCCTGACGCCCCAAATCGGCCTTGCCGAAGCCATTTTGTGGAGAAATCAACAGAATCCTGCAAGAGTAACAAGGCCGTCCCGGCAGTCGGGCCGTAAGGAGCGTCAGGCGAAATGGGGTCGATCGGGCGCTATATTTTCCGCACCACCCTGGGTGCCTTTTTCATTGTCATGGTCAGTCTCACCGTTCTGATCTGGGTTACCCAGGCGCTGCGCGAGATTGAGCTGATGACCGACCAGGGCCAGACCGCCCTGGTCTTCCTGCAGATCACGGCTCTGATCATTCCAAATC
>DASSPI010000127.1:0-11262 GCA_035699705.1 Xanthobacteraceae bacterium | reverse complement strand
AGCGAGCAATCCTTCGCTTCGTCGGAGGAGATCGTGGAAAAATTCCGCAAGCTCACGCGATTCACGATGCAACCGGCCCAGCAGGACGAGGTGATCGGCATCGTCCTCCGGATGGAAGAGATCGACGACATGGGGCGGCTGCCACAGGCGTTGCAAGCACGCTAAGGTGGCTGAGCGGCAAATCCCGCCGTTCGCTCGGCCTCAGCAGGGCTGATTTTCATCGGCCGCCCTGACCTGCCAGCCTCTTGGTCCAGGTCGCGACGTGCTCTGCCATAGCAAGCATGTGACCAGGGAGAGTGAAGCCGGAGACGGCTTTGCGCGGCTTCAGCTCATGATCGCCGTCTTCAAGCCAGAGGATCTCGATCGACTTCGAGAGCTTGTAGGTGGCAACCTCCTCGCGCGTCCCAAAGGGGTCGCGCGTTCCCTGCACGATGAGAGTCGGCGTCTGCATGTTGGCGAGATGCGCGGTGCGCAGCTGATCCGGCTTGCCGACCGGATGAAACGGATAGCCAAGACACAGCAGTCCGACGATCCGGCCGGACCGGTGGAGTTGGTCGGCGATCATGCTGGCGACGCGCCCGCCCATCGATTTCCCCCCGATGATGAGCGGCCGCATCACGTCGAGTTCATCGATCGCGGCGATGTACTCGGATTTTAGCTTTTCCGCCCGTGGGGGCGGCCTTTTGCTCGCCGAGGTGCGGCGGAACGCCATATAATCGAATTCGAAGCGGGCGACCCGCAGGCCGGCGGCTGCGAGCGCCTTCGTGCTGGCATTCAGCGACGCGGAATCCATCGGCGCGCCCGCGCCGTGCGCCAGGAGAACGGTCGCCTTTGCGTCGTCAGGGCCGTCGAACAGAAATTTCGTCATTGGCTCAACCCGGCGTACGACCTGACGACTGCGGGAGGCTATCCGTCGCAAGGGCGTTCGATCTAACTCTCGATTCCACGCGCCCGTATCCTGGGTTACAATCGCTCGATCCGATTGACGCGGACAAGAACTTAGTGAGGGAGACAGCCATGCCGCTGCCCAACAAGGTCGTTGCGCTTTTCGCCGGCCTACTCGCCTTGGTCTCCTTCGGAACGACGCAGCTGCCGGCGCAAAGCAACTTTTTCGCGGGAAAAACGATCCTGCTTTATGTCGGCTTCAGCCCCGGGGGTGGAGTCGATGGCGAGGCGCGTATTGCTGCTCGTCATCTCTCGCGATTCATCCCCGGTAATCCGACCGTGGCGGTCAAGAACATGCCAGGGGCCGGCGGCGTTGTGCTCGCAAACCACATCTATAGGGCCGTCGAAGCGGACGGGTTGACGCTCGCGATGCCAGGGCGGAGCGGCTTTTTGTTGAGCAACGTCGTAAAGGACAACAACGTCACCTATGACCTTGCCAAATTTGCCTATATCGGCGGCGCAGGCAGCACCAACAGCATCCTTTGGATGCGCGGCGATTCCGGAATCGGCAACGTCGCGCAGCTGAAAGCTGCAAAAAAGGAAATCGTCCTCGGCGCGTGGTCGGCCCGTTCGCAAAACGCCATCGTGCCAAAAGTGCTTCGGCACTATGAAGGCTGGCCCTTTAAGGTGGTGCATGGCTATCCAGGTACGAACGAGGTGATATTGGCGATCGAGCGTCGCGAAGTAGATGGCCTCTACAGTCACCAGGGTTCGATCCAAAACCTGCGTCCCCACATGATCGCCAATGGTGAACTGGTGCCCATCGTGCAGACCTTCGAAGAAATTCCGAACGTGCCGACTATCGACAGCCTCGTCACGAATCCAAAAGAAAAGGCAGTACTTGGCCTTTTGAGCGCACCTTCCCGTATCGGCCTGCCGCTGCTTGCGCCTCCGGGAATACCGGCCGATCGGCTTGATATCTTGCGCAGATCCTACGCGCTCATGGTCAAGGACAAGGAATATCTGGAAGAGGCCGAAAAGCGCGGACTGCCGGTCGGGCAGCCTATCGAAGGGGAAGAACTACAGACACTCATTGCGCAAACACTTTCTTCAGTGCCTGACGACATTTTGCAGGAATATGTCGCCTTCACGGCAAGCGACGCGAAGGGGACGGAACGCTGAAAGTAATGCTGCCTTGCGCCCAATCCGACGTTCGACCACACTTGCCGTATGATGGCAAAGATACGTCACCGGTTTTCAATACGCCGTCAGGAGGACAGCCCGATGAGCAAAATCAGACATCTCGCGATTAAGACAAAAAGCCCGCAGCGTCTTGCCCAATTCTACGAGCAGGTTTTTGACATGAAGGTCATTCTGACGGAAAAAAGCGGGGCCATTTACATGAGTGACGGCTATCTCACGCTGGCCCTTCTTCGTAATCGCGGTGACTACACGCCAAGTGGCATTAATCATTTTGGTTTCCAGGTCGACGACATAGAAGAAATCGAGAAAAGGCTGGCGGCTTTCGAGGAGCCGCTGACCGAACGTCCAGCCTCGCGCGCCTACGCCGAATACCGGGCGATGGATCCTGATGGTAATCTGTTCGACGTGTCGGTTCACGGATACGACACTGCCGAGTACGGAGACGAGCGGGCAAAAAAGAAGAAGCTCGAGAAGTCGCCGACGTAAGGTGATCGCGTGGCTGGTGTCCGCCGCGCAGTGCCTAGCTAAGTCTCCGTGTCGCCACGTATGCCCGTGGTTGACCTGCGCATGACAGGAACGGCGGAAATCGATAATATCCCCGGCTAGATGCTATTACTTATTTCGATTTTCCTTGAGGCCAGCATTGCACTGATCGCTGTCCTGGCCGCGCGCCAGGGCAGACCGTACCTCTACGGTCTAGCCTTCACGTTTATTGCATATGTGATCTACGATTTCGCCCGTTTCATGCGGTGGCCCGTTGAGGGAGCATATCTGTCTTCCCTCTTCCTCCTTGCCACCGGCGCAGCCCTCGTCGCGGTTTGGGGCCTCTACAGGAATCCGCCTGGCAAATAAGACGGCAACGGCTTATGCAACGAGCCGACATTGGTCGAGGAGAAAAGCAGCCGTGGCGATCTCTGGAAAGGCCCGAAATAGTAGCCGGTTATCCCCTATTGTATTGCCGAAGTCGAAGCATCCAAATCAACCGACTATCCATCGCCGGTATTCGCGTCCAAACCTAGCATGCCGCGACAGAGGCCGCGGCCGCTGCTCCCCTCAACGACTATGAATTAATAAAGAGCCACACACCGGTCGGGCTGCTGACCGCTCTTGTTTCAAGCGTAAGCGTGCCTGGCGGAACCCCTGAAGGATGCAGGAATGCGTCTCATTTCGCCGGATACGTTGCGCGCCAGACTGCGCGGAAAACGGGAACACGCTATCCTCGACGTTCGGCGCGAGGGGGATTATGCGAAAGGTCACCTGTTCTTTGCATCCAACGTTCCTCGTTCCATTCTGGAGCTGAGAATCGAACAGCTTGTGCCACGCGTCGACACGCCGATCACCATCGCTGCAAAGGGATTACATGCCGATGATGTCGGGGATGTCCTCGCACGATATGGGTACACCAACGTATGCGCTCTCGACGGCGAGAACGACGGATGGACCGCAACGGGCGGCCAGCTTTTCGCCGGACTCAACGTTCCAAGTAAGGCGTTCGGTGAATTTGTCGAGATCGAGGCTGACACGCCCCATGTCTCGCCCGAAGAGCTTGAGCGACTGCTGCATAACGGCGAGACGATCATGGTGCTGGATTCTCGGCCGTTCGCGGAATACCAGGTGATGAGCATTCCGGGCGCCATCAATTGTCCGGGCGCGGAATTGGTTTACAGATTCTTCGAGAATGTCCCCTCGCCACAGACGACAGTCGTGGTCAACTGCGCCGGGCGCACGCGCAGTATTATCGGAGCACAATCGCTCATCGACGCTAACGTCCCCAATCGGGTCATTGCTTTGCGTGACGGAACGATGGGATGGCATCTCGCCGGCTTCAAGCTTGATCACGGCAAAGATCGTCGTGCGGCACGGCCTGGGTCGCGAGGTCTTTCCGAAGCACGCGCACTCGCTTCGCGGCGTGCGGAGCGCGCAGGAGTAGAAAGCCTGACTCCCGAACAATGCAATGACCTTCTCGCAAGGAACGACCGGCGGACAACCTATCTGTTTGATGTGCGCGATCCGCTCGATTATGCAGAAGGTCATCGCTGCGGCGCCGTTTCCGCACCGGGTGGACAGCTTGTCCAGACGCTGGATACTTTCGCTGCCGTACATAACGCGCGCTTCATTCTGTGTGACAGCGATGGCGTCCGCGCGCCGATGACGGCGACGTGGTTGAAGCAGATGGGCATCCGGGACGTCTTCACCGTTTGCGACGACGTCCCCACGTCGACCGGCGTCCCCGTAGCTCCGAAAGCGGAAACCTTGCTGAAGGACGCACCGGTGGTCGGTCTCAATGACGCGGAGGCATTGCGGCTAGCAGGCTGTCGCGTGCTCGATTTCGGCACAAGCAAGGACTATCGGCACGCGCACATTGCGGGCGCGCTCTTTACAGAGCGTCATGACGCCAAGGACACCGCTGGCCGCACTGGCGGCAAGTTGATTCTCACCTCGCCGGACGGACGGCTCGCACGTCTCGTCGCGGGCGAACTGCACGGCCAGGGCCTTCAAGCCTTTGCAATCGAGGGCGGCACGGCTGCGTGGATTGCGGCTGGACTGCCCGTGGAATCCGGCCCGGGCAATCTTCCAGAGCGTCCGACCGACGTGTTCTATCGTCCTTACGATTTGACGGTGGCGGCGGAAGACGCCATGCGGGAATATTTAGACTGGGAGAAGGGCCTGCTTGACCACATTATCGATGAACCGGGTGTGGCGTTCGCGAGAGAGCCTTCAAGCCTATCGCAGCGCCGGCTCTTCAGTGAGGTTTATAACAAAGCAAAAAGCTAGAGCCGCCCGACATTAATACGCTTTAGTATTGGAACAAGCTGATCGCGTGCCTTCCGGCGGTGAGCCCGGGCGCTCTCTCCGGCGCCCGCGGTGTCGCCGGAGCGGATGGCCTTGATGATTGCGCGATGCTCGGCAGCTGAATAGGTCGGTAGCGGCCGAAGGTAAAGTGTAAGCCGTCGAGCCCGATGGGATTGGCCGGCGACTGTTGCTGCCATGCGTTGGATTCGTGTGTTGCCGCAGGCTGCGACAAGCGCGTCGTGGAAGCGTTCGTCTGCAGCACGCCAGCCGTCGAGATCACCGGCGCGCAACGCTGAGTCCATAGCCTCAGTGCTCATCTGCAAGTCTGCAAGAGCAGCGGTCCATGCAGCGCCGGTTTCAGCGGCCACGAGTTCCGCCGCCGCACCCTCGAGCGCGATTAGAACGTCGTAGATCTCCAGTAGATCGGCTGGTGTCAGCGCGCGCACCAGGATGCCCCTGCGCGGCAGTATCTGCACAAAACCTTCCTCCTGCAGCCGAGCCATCGCTTCGTGTACCGGAGTGCGGCTCATGCCCAGCTTCGCCGCGATTTCATTTTCGGCGGCATGAAAGCCTGCCGGCAGCTCGTTCGATAGGATGGCATTGCGCAGGTAGCGGTAGGCGGCCTCGGCCAGACCCTCTTGCTCTTGCACTTCCTTTCGGCCGGCCCTGCCGGATGGCTTTCGCGCCTTCGCGGCCGGCGACTTCCCCGAGGCCCTGCCACCCGCTCGCCTTGCCACCGCTCCCAGATTTGCGGTCATACCTCATCCCTTCCTGCAGAAGTCGCGAATCCTACTTGCACCGAGCTGTCCCGTCCACTTGCATTCCATCTTGCATGCAAGATAGCATGTAAGATGGGTGGCCGTAAAAGGCGATGCAAAAAAGGGAGGAAGACATGAAGCGAATTTTTGCGGCGGCGATGACATCTGCGATAGTGCTTTCCACCCCATCCTTGGGACAGGAAGCATATCCCCGCAGACCGATCACCATGTTGGTCCCCGCGGCCGCAGGCGGGCCGAGCGACACGGTCGCCCGTCTGGTCGCTGAAGTAATGCGAGCTGACCTCGGCCAGCAGGTGGTGATCGAGAACGTGGGCGGTGCCGGCGGCTCGATCGGCACTGGCCGAGTGGCCCAGGCGGCGCCGGATGGCTACACCCTGCTCCTCTATCATATCGGGGTCGCTACGTTCGGCGCGCTCTATCCGGACCTGCGGTACAAGCCGGGGGAGGCGTTCGATTCTGTCGGACTCGTGACCGAGGTCCCGCTGACCCTCGTCGGCCGTAAGGACCTGCCCGCGGGAGACTTGGCGGCTCTGTTCAAGTGGCTGAAGGCGGAGGGGGCCGGCGCGACGTTTGGCACCGCCGGCGTCGGCGCGGTGTCAGACCTCTGCGGCCGTCTTCTGGCCGATGCCACCGGCATCAAATTGACCGTGGTTCCCTACCAGGGCACCGGCCCCGCCATGAACGATCTCCTCGGTCGCCAGATCGACCTCATGTGCGACCAGACCACCAACACCACCAACCAGATCAAAGCTGGCGAGATCAAGCCCTACGCGGTCACTACGCGCGGGCGCATCGCGATCCTGCCGAATGTTCCGACGCTCGCCGAAAGTGGAGTCAAGGATTTCGACATCTCCGCCTGGCACGCCATCTGGGCGCCCAAGGGCACGCCCGAGCCCATCCGGCAGAAGCTTTCAGCATCGCTGCAGAAGGCGCTCAAAGATCCGAAGGTAATCGAACGTTTTGCTGCCCTTGGCACCGCGCCAGTAACCGCCGACATGGCAACACCCGCTGCTCTCGACAAGCACTTCCAGTCCGAGATCGCGCGCTGGAGCAAGCTTCTCGGAAACGCTGGCAAGAAATAACATTGGGTCAACCCACCACGCGGGACGGGCCTGGCCTCGTCTCGCTCCCTACTCTTCTCAACGGAATCGCTCCATGCGTGAGTACAGAGTCGCTGCAATCCCTGCCGACGGGATCGGCCCGGAGGTGATCGCTGCCGGTCTTCAGGTGCTGGAGGCGCTTCAGCAGCGCTGCGGGGATTTCAAACTCAGCGTGCGCCACTTCGACTGGGGGTCGGAATATTACAAGGCCCACGGCCGCATGATGCCCGAGGATGGCATCGCGCAGCTCAAGTCGTTCGACGCCATCTTCTTTGGCGCCGTCGGCGCGCCGGATGTGCCAGACCACATCACGCTTTGGGGGCTGCGGCTGCCAATCTGCCAAGGCTTCGACCAGTACGCCAACGTCCGGCCCACCAGGATCCTGCCGGGCATTACCTCCCCGCTCGCCGGGGTTGGCCCGGGTGATCTCGACTGGGTAATCGTCCGCGAGAACTCGGAAGGTGAATACTCGGGACATGGCGGACGCTCGCATCGCGGGCTGCCAGAGGAGGTCGGCACAGAGCTCGCTATCTTCACCCGCGTCGGAGTCACCCGCATTATGCGCTTTGCCTTCCGACTGGCGCAGTCGCGACCCCGCAAGTTGTTGACGGTTGTTACGAAGTCGAACGCCCAACGTCACGGCATGGTCATGTGGGATGAGATTGCCGCCGAGGTCTCAAAAGAATTCTCCGACGTCACCTGGGATAAGATGTTGGTCGACGCCATGACGGTGCGAATGACATTGAAACCCCGGAGCCTGGACACCATCGTAGCCACCAACCTCCATGCTGATATTCTATCCGACTTGGCAGGTGCTCTGGCTGGCAGCCTTGGCGTCGCGCCAACCGCCAACATCGATCCCGAGCGCCGCTTTCCCTCGATGTTCGAGCCGATACACGGCTCGGCCTTCGACATCACCGGCAAGGGCATTGCCAACCCCGTCGCCACTTTCTGGACCGCAGCGCAGATGCTTGAGCATCTCGGTGAGCGTGACGCCTCCGCCCGACTTATGCGCGCGGTGGAAACGGTGACTTCGGAAGGCATCCTCACGCCGGACGTGGGGGGAGACGCAACCACGCAGGAGGTCACGAGCGCGGTCTGCCAAGCGATCCGCGTCTCGAACACCTGACGGGCATCACGTTATGTGGACGGGCATGACTATGTTCGCGGAACCGCGGTTAGGAAAGACCACACTGCTTGGCTGACGACGCAGTGGTGTACCCACACTGCTCCGCCCCTTTCCCCTCACACAGGGAATTTTGCACAATTCCGGCTACAGGTGTTGCGATCGCGTTGGTCGCCAGGCAGCGCGTCACGAAATTTCCCGTGGAAGCCCCAGCCAACTGGCTGAAAGCAGTATCGCATCCCAGCGGTATTTGCGATTTACGCGCTGGAAGATTGTTGCTTGTTGAAATCGGAGCGACAACAAGACGGTCGCCTTTGCGTGCTCGATCAACGACGACAGCTGCTTCGAACCCGTTGAGCGAGACCGGCTGCTCCGAATTATACAACCCGGGGCCAAATGGCAACGCGACGTGGTCCATCGCAAACGCCAGCGCGATAGCGATGAGCAGATAGCCAGCCAGACCAGACGTCATGCTTCTCCACATCATGACCCCATCTCCACGCTTACTGCGGGTTTTGATACATAGGCCGACCGGTGGAGACAATTACGGGCATGTCCTTAAGCAAGCACCCGTAGGCGCGAACGGGCAGGAGCTCGATGCGGTATTGCGTGCGATCGCAAGGAACCAGTACCAGGCTCAGCCTCGGTGGTTCCAAGGAGAAACAAAGCCAAAGCGCGGGTGGTAAAGCGGGGTGGATACCGAAGCCCGGGTCAGAATCTCTGATTTACCCATGCAGCGGGGAGCACGCAGCGCGCTAACCAACTTCGTTGCGCGATGTGATCCGCGCTTGGACGATCTCCAGAAGCAACAGGGTTATGGAAACCGCAACTGGACCAACAATCAGACCGGCCGGGCCAAACACAATCAGCCCGCCAACCAATGAGATGAACGCGAGAACGGTATGCATCTTAAGCCGGCTACCCACCAACATCGGATACAGGATATTATCGATGGTACCGACGACACCGGCCCCCCATGCTGTCAGGATCAGGGCTTTGTCCCAGCTGCCACTCAGCGCCAGAAAGATGGCCACCGGAATCCAGACGACGAATGCACCGAACACCGGAATGATAGCCAGTAGACCCATCACGACCCCCCAGAGCAACGGTGCGGGCAGGTCCAGCCACCAAAATATCACGCCGCCCAGAGCGCCCTGCACGGCAGCAACGACCAAGGTACCGTAAAATGTCGCATGAATGGTATCGGCCACGCGGCCAAACAGGTGGTCCATCTCCTTCTCCGCGAGCGGCGACAGAGACCTCAGTGCGCCAAGCGCGACATGTCGGTCACGCAGAAAGTAAAACAGCAGATAGAAGGTCAAGAGGACACTGATCAGTTGCATCACCGAGTCACGGACGAACAAAGCCCCCACATTGCTCAGCCAGGATGCAACATTCCCAAGAATTCCGGGCAGGTCGATCTGGTGCTCAATCCACTCGCCAATTGGCTCGATTGTTGGGCTGGCCTCGATCATGCGCCTCAACGCGCCAGCCTCTACCTCTGTTTTAATAGTGAGCGCCCCCTTGGCTGCTTCTCGGACAAGACGTCCTCCTACAAATGTTGCCGGCACCATAACGATCACCGCTGCGATCAGAACGGAGACCGCGGCTGCAAGATTGGGTCGGTTTAGTTTAGCCTCGAGCCATTGATGGAGGCGAGAGAACAAGACCGCCAAGGCAAGCGCCCAGGCAATTGCGGGCGCAAAAGGTACAGCCAGCAGCCAACAGATATATATTCCGGCAACGGTTGCGGCCATTAGCACCAGCACGGGTATGCGGACCTGGCTGCCGTTCGTAAAGAGTGAAACCCTGTGCCCGTGTGTCTGTTTGTCCACGATGAACCTCAGGCCATCGGCCAGCACTGCTTCGACGCGAGGAACGCGGCGGTTAGGTAACACCCGTGTGCCACATCATACGTCCTTAATTGCGTCGGTTCGCACCTTGCGCTGATGTATCGACTCCGCGATTTTGTGAATTGATATATCTCAATGCGGTATTTGACCGGTCCAGCTTTAATTCTTTGCATATGTAATGAGAGGGCTTTTTCACTATGAGCCGTCGCAGCAAACTCACCGCGGACCTAAACGCATTGCGGGGCGAGATCAAAAGATCAAACCCCACACGCGATTCCGAAAAAGTCAGCCGCTCCGAGAGTTCGCGAGCCGAGCCGATCAATCAACCTGAAGTCGAGCGTCTGCTGCGGGAACTTCAATCACGGCTGAGTGAGGCGGCGGAGGGGCTCGACGATACGATTTCGAATCACCCGCTGGCATCTGTCGGGGCCGCATTCTTGCTTGGCTTAGCCGCTGGCCGGCTAATTAAACGGGTTTGAGCTATGATGGACGATGTTGTGCGCAACCTGCACGTCCTGTGGCGTGCGGAATCAAGTATCGCCGATATTCATTTGAGGCACCTCCTAAAGCGATCTGGCCTCAGGGGCTTCGCCGCGCTCATCGGCATTTTCGGCCTGTTGATGCTGAATGTGACCGGATTTTTTGGTTTCGAGCAGCTTTGGGGGCCAGTGTGGGCGGCAGCGACAGTCAGCACACTGGACTTCGGCTTGGCCTTTCTTCTTCTTCTGATTGCTGGATTGATTAGGCCAGGTCAGGAACTGGAGCTTGCCGTGGAGGTGCGGCAGTCTGCGCTGGATGCGATTGCAGCTGACGCGCGGTCGGTGCAACGCGAGGTGGCAGCACTCCGGGATGACATCTATAAGATTAGAAGCGCGCTTTCAGGACTCGTGAATCACCCGCTTGATGCCATGTTGGCAGGTCTCATTGTTCCTCTGGCGAGCATGCTTCTCAAGACTGTTAAAAAGCCACGCTCAGCGTAAGCTGACCGCTCACGTCCGGATGAATGAGCGTCTTGCCAGCAGGGCATTCTCGTCGAAGGCCCGCTGGCTGTGTTCGACGCGGCAGAATTGCACGGCATGGTTGAAAGGACATCGAAGTGCAGATTGCCAACGGCAACATCGCGGTCAAGGCGAGAAGAAAAAGGAAGAGAAGAAAAGAGAATTATAATTTGCCGAAAATATCAATTCCGACAACGCCACCTCCCCCCCGACTATTCGCTTCCTGCTCCCGGTCGTACCTCCGGGATATCCCTTAGGGACGATATCTGAATTTCTGCGGGCGGTCCCCTCTCCTATCGTCGCGATACGAAATCAAGGGAGAGATTCATGCTCACATACGCCAATACTTCCTCGCAATCCTGGAAGGCCCCGAGACAGGCGCCGCCTGCCGGCGTGATGTCCTTCGGCGATGCGGTGCAGGTCACCGGCTCTCCGATGCCGTTTGCGCGCAACGAAGAAGTCTACGGCGAAGGAGAGCCGGCGGAATTCATCTACCAGGTCGTGAGCGGCGCGGTGCGCACCTAC
>DASSPI010000126.1:0-32269 GCA_035699705.1 Xanthobacteraceae bacterium | reverse complement strand
GTAGGTGCGCACCGCGCCGCTCACGACCTGGTAGATGAATTCCGCCGGCTCTCCTTCGCCGTAGACTTCTTCGTTGCGCGCAAACGGCATCGGAGAGCCGGTGACCTGCACCGCATCGCCGAAGGACATCACGCCGGCAGGTGGCGCCTGTCTCGGGGCCTTCCAGGATTGCGAGGAAGTATTGGCGTATGTGAGCATGAATCTCTCCCTTGATTTCGTGCCGCGACGATAGGAGAGGGGACCGCCCGCAGAAATTCAGATATCGTCCCTAAGGGATATCCCGGAGGTACGACCGGGGGGAACGCAGCGGCGATCAGGAAGCCATGGCCGACCAAGTATACAGCGAAGCTACTGGAAATACTGCCTTTTTTGGGTGGCTTGGGCGACGTATTCCGCCGCCCGGGCTCGGATATGCCATCGCGATTGGATGCGTTGCCTTGGCCTTTGCCATCCGCCTGTTGCTCGCGCCGATTCTATTGGATCAATCACCCTTCCTTCTCTTCTTGCCAGCCGTGTTGATTGCAAGTGCATTCGGCGGGGCGGGGCCGGGAATATCGGCTACCGTGCTCGGTTTGGGCTTAGGGCTCGCTGTTCTTCCAGATTTTCCATCTATTTCGAACATCGAAAGAATTAGCGCGGTGCTGTTCACGGCTATCGGGGCTGGAACCGCATGGTGGGGCGCCCGCCTTAAGCGCAAACGCGAGCGTGCCATGGCGAATACAGAAGACCTGCGGGCGCGCGAGGCTCACCTGAAGTCAATTCTTGACACCGTCCCGGACGCCATGATCGTGATCGACGACCGGGGTAGCGTACAATCCTTCAGCGTCGCGGCCGAGCGGCTGTTCGGCTATAAGGCCGATGAAGTGATCGGACGCAATATCAAGATGCTGATGCCTTCGCCCTACCGCGAACAGCACGATGGTTATCTGGCTCGTTACTTGAAGACAGGCGAGCGGCGGATCATCGGGATCGGCCGCGTTGTGGTGGGTGAACGAAAAGGTGGGTCAACTTTTCCGATGGAGCTATCCGTCGGCGAAATGAGATCCAGCAACCAGCGCTTTTTCACAGGATTCATTCGCGACCTCACGGAACGGCAGCAAACCGAAGCACGCCTGCAGGAGCTGCAGACGGAACTGGTCCACATCTCGCGGCTCACCGCCATGGGTGAGATGGCCCAAGCATTGGCGCATGAACTGAACCAGCCACTCTCAGCCATCGCCAACTATATGAAGGGGTCACGACGCCTGCTGGAGGGCAGGAGCGATGAAGAATCAGCGCTGATCCGAGACGCAATGGACAAGGCTGCCGACCAGTCCATGCGCGCGGGACAAATTATTCGTCGTTTGCGCGACTTCGTGGCGCGTGGTGAAAGCGAGCGGGGAGTGGAAAGCCTCAGCAAACTGATCGAGGAGGCGAGCGCCTTGGCTCTCGTCGGCGCGAAAGAACGCAGGATACAAGTACGTTTTCAGTTCGATCCTTCCGCGGATCTCGTGCTGGCTGACAAGGTGCAGATCCAGCAGGTCATTCTCAATTTGATACGCAATGCGATCGAAGCAATGGAAAATACGGAGCGGCGCGATCTGACTGTTTCAAGCCAATCCCTAGGCGACCTCGTAGCCGTCACGGTTACCGATACCGGGTCCGGTATTTCCGAAGAAATTGCGGCGAATCTGTTCCAGCCATTTATCACCAGCAAGGCGCAGGGAATGGGCGTCGGGCTTTCTATTTCCCGAACGATCGTCGAGGGTCACGGGGGCCAAATCACGGCCGAGCCTAACCCGGAGGGCGGTACGATTTTCCGTTTCACCCTGCGCACCGTGAGTAAAGAGGAACTGGTCGATGCCGACTGAAACTATTGTGCACGTCATTGACGACGACGAGGCGGCGCGTGAATCGTTGGAGTTTCTGCTGCGCAGCGCGAAGCTCCAGGTGCGGGCCTACGACTCCGCCCGGGGTTTTCTTCAGAACCTTTCGAGCGTGAAGGCAGGTTGCATTATTACCGATGTCAGGATGCCGGACGTCAGCGGTATCGATCTCCTGCGCAAGCTTCATGAAATGGACTTCGGCATTCCGGTTATTGTGATTACCGGTCACGGGGACGTTCCGCTTGCTGTGGAAGCGATGCGCATCGGGGCTGTCGATTTTCTCGAAAAGCCGTATGATGACGAGGCGCTGTTGGCATCCGTTCGGTCCGCACTCAGCCAAGGCGATAAGGGCGCTCCCCAAAACCGGGAAAAAGCGGAGCTACACGAGCGGCTGGCGACATTGTCCAATCGCGAGCGCGAGGTGCTTGAGGGACTCTTGGCCGGCCAGCCAAACAAAATCATCGCCTATAATCTTGGTATCAGCCCACGTACCGTCGAGATTTATCGCGCCAATGTTATGACGAAGATGAAAGCCGGCAGTCTCTCCGAGCTGGTGCGTATGACCTTGGTCGCGGGCATTCAGACGAAATAGCCGTTATCGCCTTGGTTTGCGGCGCCGGCTCTTGAGGCCCATGAGATATCGGCGCGTGACCAAGGAAATCGCGATCAGCAAAATAAGAACGGTCGCGATCAAAATGCTTTGGTCAAAGGAAACCAACAGCAGGATGATCGACAAGATCGCGGCTGCCGGCAGGATAGGCATCCGGCCGACGGACCATGGAACAAGAAATGGCCGCGGATGATTCGGCAAACGATAGCGCAGGATTATCAGCGCGAAATTCACAGCCAGAAATGCGATCAAGGCCGAGAACGAAGACAGCTGAGCGAGAATTTTCAGGTCACCCAAGGGCAACAATATTGCCGACATCGCCAGCGCCAGGATTGCGGCGACCCAAGGCGTTCGACGGCCGAGTGCGAGATTGCCAAGTGCACCGGGCAGATCGCCCTCCCGCGCCATGGAATATGCCAGTCGGGATGTCGCGATCAGGGTGATCAGCACGGTATTGGCCGTTGCAAACAACGCGATCGCGCTGAGCACCCAGCTTCCTTGCGGCCAAGCCTGCTGAAGCGCCGTCGCCAGCGGGGCTCCACTGGCAGCCAGATCGGCCGGTGGCGCGAGCGCAACCGCCGCCAAGGCAACCAACACGTAAAGTGTTGTTGTAATTCCGAGGCTGATGAATAACGCGCGCGGAATATCGCGGGCGGGATTCCTTACTTCCTCGGCCAGGTTGGCGACTTCCTCGAAACCTAGATACACAAAGAATATGATGGCGGCGGCTGGAAGGACTCCGGACAGCTGAGGTGTGGCCACCGGATCCAGAAAACCTTCGCGGGTAAGACCCACGCCAATGACGAGAAGCAGCCCGGCCAACTCGATGGAGGTGAAGAGCACGTTAACCCAGCTGGCCTCGCGGATACCCAAGACGTTGACTGCCGTGCAGAATGCCAGCAGCAGGGCTGCCGATATTATCGGCGACACGTCAAAAAAGAGTTGCAGGTAGCCGCCGAATGCTAACGCCACCGTTGCTGCGGTCGCTGCGGCTCCGAACAGGATCACGGCTGCCATCGCGACACTAATAGAGCGAGCTTCAGGCAAAGCCCGGCGGGCGTAGACGTATTCAGCGCCGGCCGCCGGAAATGCCGTTGCCATTTCCGCATAGGATAGTGCCGTCAGCGCTGCCACGACCGCGGCGAGCATGAAACTAAGCCAAAGACCTTCACCGGCGAGCCCGGCCGCCGCTCCGATGACGGAATAGACGCCGGCGCCGACGATCACTCCGACGCTGTAAAAAACGAGCTGAACAGGGCCGAGGACGGCTTTTAGCTTCATTCGCTATCGCCGTTATGAGCCCCCGCCAGGGCAGCCGCGAGCAAAGGGGCAACATCGATCGCATTTGTCGAGTGCGGCACGGTATTGCAGGTAATCAATCGCGCTCCTGCCTGCTTCAGGATATCGTCGGAATGATCGGCAAATAGCCCGTGCACGCCGATACAGACCGGAGAGCGTTTGGTAAGCGGCGACAAGACGCGGACCGCCTCGATCATCGTCCTGCCGCTGGAAATAATGTCGTCAACCAGCACGGGCGTGCGGCCGGCGAGGGAGCTGGTGTGTTTGACATCGATGCTGACCTGCCGATCTCCGTAGCGGTGCTTCTCAAGAACCGCGAAGGGAGCGCCCGCGTCCTTCGCGACCTCCGAGACCCACTGCTTGCTCTCGCTGTCAGGCCCAATGATCACCGCGTCACTCACATTCTCCCGGATCCAGCGCGCTATCAGTGGCGCGGCATGGGCGATGCGGGCCGGGATACGGTAGATTTCCTGCAGAGAGGAATAGCGGTGCAAGTGGGGATCGACCGTAACCAGCCAGTCGAATGTTCCTGACAGCAGGTGCGCGACGTGCCGCGAGGTCACAGCTTCTCCAGGCTGGAAACTGGAATCCTGCCGCAGGTACGCCAGATAGGGCGCAACCAGGCCTACGGAGGTAGCGCCCAGTTCGCGCGCTGTCGCCGCAGCGAACAGCAGGGACAGCAGCTTGTCATTCGGATGCTGGAGCGTGCAAACCAGCGCCACGGCGCGGCCAGCCGGATTATCGGCCAGCCGAAGGTAGGTCTCGCCGTCAGGGAACGACCGCGTCTCGATATGGCCGATGTCAGCGCGCAAGAATCGTACGAGCGATGCCGCCATCGCCTCGTTCCCCGGAAGCGGGACAAAGAGCAGAGTCATTCGGGTCGTACGGTTATAATCTCGGAATTGGCTTCGGCAAACTCGAATGCATAGGCCAGTTCGCCCGGCGATTCCGAATGCACCGTACACAAGGGCTGTCCGGGAACAACAAAATCCCCGAGCCGAACATGCAGGTCGACGCCCGCCGCCTTGTCATCCGGCGCTCCGGCAAGCTTTGCGAGCTGCGCGAGCTTACGGTTGTCGATTACCTGAACGCGTCCACCCTCGTGCGCATTCAATGGCCTGGTATGGTGCGCCACCGGGGGCACCCGAATTCCACCCTGCGCGCGGCAAATACGCTGGAACTTGGCCCAGGCGCGGCCATCGTCGAGAACTTGTCCAGCTAAGGTCTCGCCGTCGCCCGGCGCAGCGAGACCGGCAAGCTCGATCACCGCCCCCGCCAAAACGACGGCGCGGGCGCGCAGATCGGGCGGTGCATCGGGACTGCGCTGCAGCACAGCCAGCACGTCACGCGCTTCCAGGGCAGGGCCGATTCCGCGGCCGATCGGCTGTGTGCCGTCGCCAGGAACGACAACCACCTTCAGCCCAAATTGCCCAGCGATCGAGATAAGGCCCTGCGATATTGTCTGCGCGGCCTCCGCGCTTCGGACTTTGGCAGTCGGCCCGACCGGCATGTCGATGATGAGATGCGTCGATCCGGCGGCAATTTTCTTGGAAAGCACCGAGGCGATCAGCTGCCCTTCGGTGTCGATATCGAGAGCACGCTCAGCACGAATAAGAATGTCGTCGGCGGGGCTCAGTTTGAGAGCTCCTCCCCAAACCACGCAGCCGCCTTCCCGCTCGACCACTTTGCGAATAGCCGACATGTCCAGCCGTACCGGGGCGAGAGTTTCCATCATGTCGGCGGTGCCGGCCGGCGAGGTAATAGCGCGCGACGACGTCTTGGGTATGGTCAGGCCGAGTGCGGCCACAATCGCCACGAGAATAGGTGTGGTGCGATTTCCCGGGAGTCCGCCGACCGAATGCTTGTCGACGACAACGCCGGCCGGCCATGTCAGCCGCTCACCCACATCCACCATGGCATCGGTCAGCGCGAAAACCTCGTCATGGTCCAGTGGCAAGGCCGAGCACGCGGTAATGAATGAGGCAAGATGAATATCCGCATAGCGGCCATCCACGATGTCTCTCACAATCGCACGAAAAGCATTTGCGTTGAGCCTGTGGCCGTAAACGCGGCTGCGCAAATGACTGAGGGAATCCAGCGGCCGGGCATGAGTGATGACGATATTTTCGCCTTCCTGAAGCTGGAGCCGATTCCAGGCCGACTCCGACAAAGCTGCTTCATCATGGCCCAACAGGTCGGTGGTCACTTGATAAAGCGTGGCGATCAGGCTGTGCTTGCCATGGGAAAGCTGCACGCGCGCACGCGCCGTGAAGCCTTCCGACCGGCAAACCGGGCAATCCCGGTGCATGAAAACGATGGCCTCGTACTGTGTATCAAGGCCGAGCCTGCGCGCCCGCAGGCTGTTTGGCTGCATCTCCGCGTGCAGTCCTGCTCCGGTTGCAACCTGGGTCACGACAGCTCCACTTGCTGGCCGAGGTCGGGAACGAGAACGGGCCAGCCAAGCTCTTCTTCAATGCGGTGCCTTAAGGCGTCCGCGGCGACCGGCTCGCCATGCGTGATAAATGTCGTCCGTGGCGGCTGCTTGAAGCCGCGGAGCCAGCGCATGATTTCATTGGCATCGGCGTGGGCTGAAAGCATGTCCAGGTTCTTCACCTCGGCGCGGACAGGAACATATTCGCCGTGCATCTTAATGCTGGGCGCGCCGGCGAGCATGGCCGCTCCACGCGTGCCGCCAGCCTGAAAGCCGGCAAACAGGATGGTATTTTTGGGATCGGAAGCAAAGCGTTTCAGATGATGCAGAACGCGGCCGCCCGTTGCCATGCCGCTTGCAGACAGGATTACTTTCGGTTGGGGATCACGGTCGAGCGCCTGGGATTCCTCGACGCTGCGAGTGTAACGGGCGATTCCGCAAGCTTGGCGGCATTGCTCCTCCGAGAGCTTATGATCCTTGCTGGCGTTGCAGAACAGATCACTTGCGTCTATGGCCATCGGACTGTCGAGGAAGACTGGCACCGCAGGCAGGCGCCCCGTCGCATTCAGCCTTTGCAAATGGAATAACACAGTTTGTGCGCGGCCGACCGCAAAAGTCGGAATAACCACGGTTCCACCCCGCGCGACCGTGGCGCCGACTATCTCGGCTAAAGCATCTGCGGGGTCATGGCCAGCATGGGCACGGTCGCCATAGGTGGATTCGACGAGTATGTAATCGGCGCGTTCAACCGCCACCGGATCGGCCATAATCGGGTCGTCATATCGTCCGAGATCGCCGGAGAAGGCAATGGTGCGGCGCTGCCAGTCGAGCTGAACAGATGCGGCCCCCAGAATATGGCCCGCGCGCCGCAAATGGATCTTGGCGCCGCCGGGCACGATCCGGTCTTCGCCGAACGGGACAGGGATAAGCTGCGACAGCGCCTGATGGGCGTCGGCTTCGGTGAATAACGGCAATGCTGGCTTGTGTTTGGAAAAGCCATGACGGTTTGCAAAGGCCGCATCCTTTTCCTGAAGGTGGCCGGCATCCGGCAGCAGGATCTCGCATAATTCGCGCGTGGATCGGGTACAAAAGACCGGTCCGGAAAATCCTTGCTTTACGAGCAGCGGCAGATAGCCGGAATGGTCAATATGCGCATGCGTCAGAACGACGGCGCCAATAGTGTGAGGCGGCACTGGAAACTGAGCCCAGTTCTTTAGGCGCAATGCCTTGAAACCCTGAAACAGGCCGCAATCGACCAGAATGCGCGCCTCGCCGTTTTCGACAAGAAATTTCGAGCCGGTGACTGTGCCTGCGCCACCAAGGAAGGAAAGCTTTAATGTCACGATGTCGGACTTTGATGTTTGGCCGGGATGTTGGGCACTGGAGTGTAGGTTGCCGCATGCTTCGACACGACTATGGGCGCTCGTTGCCCCGCCAGAACCGCCAACCCCACCGGCGTGGTCCGGTGCCGTCAAGTTTCGTCTTTTGCTCCGCGCTCAGCGAATTGTAGAAATCGTCGAAAGCTGGCCGTACGGTTTTTACCCCTTGCAGCATGGCTTCCATCCGCTTTTCCATCAGTTCCAAGCGGGCGGATGACGTGGAGGGGAAATCTCTCGGGCAGGCGCTGCGAATGGTTTCTGCCGCTTTGGTCGAAGCGGTGCGCAAATTGGCGAGCTTCTTTGCCTGCTCTTCATTCGGCTTTACCGAACGTTCAATGCGCTGTATTTGCCATTCCGCCAAGCCGGCGCCTTGCGGGCTGCATATCGCACCGAAGCCGCGAGCATGCATCATGCCGGGACCCATCATCATTCCAGGGCCCCAACCGCGCCATCCTTCCTGAGCTTGTCCCGCGGAGGGGATGGTCAGAAATGCTGCCAGGCAGATCCCGGCCGGTGTCCAGCTGCGCATCGTCATGGTCTTTGTCTCCTATTAGCCAATACATTTTCGGCTGTGGGCCGCATTTCGCATTGATGTCAATCAAAATTCCGTCCCCGCGGTGCATCGCGCTGGATCAACCGTAGGAACGCGTCGCATGACGTCGAGAGGCAAGGAACCCCAAGCGGCGCAACGCTAACGCATGCTCCGCAGCCGGCAGCGCGATGTCGCTCAAATCTGGGCTCAAGCGCACATCCTGCTCCGACCATTCATGATCTGCCTGGCAAAGTGGGCACCGGGTGTAAGCGAAAAATTTTCGCTTCCGATTCCAATGTAGTCTGTCCAGCCAAATTCCGGAGGAGACGTAACGCCCCGTTTCTGGACATCTGAATAGGACAAGAGACATGGCGATCCCCAAAACAGCTTGGTAAGCTGTCAGTACAAACCTCTCCGGCAAACGACTATTGATCTGGATCAAGCCCCTCTGGCGAACTGACGGTTTATTTCGCGGGCTGGTTCGGGCCCCAGGCCTGCTTCGTGGAAGCTGTGAAAGAGAGCCCAGAGATAGAATTCCATGTGTTTCTCAGCCTCGGCTAGTTTCATCACAGCGGGGCTGACCGGCGTCGTAGGCGTAATATCTGTCGGTAAGGCCAAGGAGCAGCGTGAACTGCCGCTGGCGATGACTCCGCTCGTGTTCGCGTTTCAGCAGAGCATAGAAGGCTTGTTGTGGCTCAATATTCCTCTGAACGCCGAGGGCTGGGTCAGCACGAGTTTGTCTTTCTTATTCGTCTTCTTTGCTGAAAGTTTTTGGCCCGTTTACGCGCCGATAGCGGCTTTGCTTATCGAGTCCGACAAGCGACGCCGGCGACTCATGCTCCTTTGCCTTTTGGTTGGCATAACCGTGAGCGCGTATCTGCTCTGGTCGTTATTGATTCGCGTCCATGGTGCTACCATCGCCACGGGGCACATCGTTTATCTGTCCGATTACCAGCGCTCGGACGCGGTCGGTCTGGCTTACATCACTGCAACGGTTGTGCCGCTTCTGATATCATCGCAGCGAACTGTCGTGACGCTCGGTGCCGTCATTCTTGTCGGATCTATTGTAGCCTACGCGCTTTATTGGGACGCTTTCGTTTCCGTCTGGTGCTTCCTTGCAGCGGCAGCAAGTATCCTCATCCTTTACCATTTCGAGAGGTCACGGAGAATGCGTCTGGGAATTGCTCGGACGTGAGCGGCGGTCATGAGTAAATACATAAGGCCGAGTTTCCCCGGCCTTATTAACTCGTATTCCGGCCTGATCAACTGGCTTGAGACACGGGAGGCTCGCCAATATAGCCGGAGGCAGGGTCAATCCAAACCATCTCGTCGACGACATTCTTAACCCCAGGAATGTTTTCAGCGGCCACGCGCAGCCCGTCCCGTTGCCTGTCATCGAAGATCGCGCCGGTGAAAGTGACCACTCCGTTGCTCACCGAAACATTGATGGTTCCCGTGGGCGCCCATCGCTGCTTATCGAGAAGTTCCAGCAGCTGGTTCCGGATCTGGGGATCATCTACCGTTGAACCCGATTTCGTCGCACGCCTTCCAGCCGTCGCAACTGCACGCACGATGTTTGCGCGGCTGATAATTCCGACGATTGTCTGCTCACGTAGGACGGGAACACGCTTGATGTGATATTTCTCCATCACGTTAACGACGTCTTCGAGCGATGTGTCCTCCGTAACGGAGCGCACCTCGCTCGTCATCACCTCGTGCACCTTCCGTCCGTTGGCCTCGGCGTATTCGGCTGCGAGGGGACCCACGCCCATGAGAAATTCGATCCAGCGGGGAGGCCGGTTCACCGTGCCTGTCTCGGCACGACGCAAAAAATCCCCCTCCGTTACTATGCCGACCAGCCGCCCGGACGCGTCCACCACTGGAAGGCCGCTGACCTTGTTTTGCAGCATGAGCCTGATCGCACGCAAAATTGTGTCCTCGGGCCCGACCGAAATGACTTTCTGCGTCATCACATCTTTGGCTTGCATGGTCGTTCCTCCTCTCTAAGGAAAATGCATTTTCAAGGGTCTGGGGGGAACGAGCATTGATGTGCATCAAATCGAAGCGCCGTAAACCGTTGAGGGGAAAGGCGAACGACTTCAGTAAGGTGCCGGCGTCGCCAAGTGCGTAACGCCGCGCGACGCGCGGAGCTCGGCTTGGCCTAGCTCGGCGCCAAGCGTTTGCGCAAGCAAGCGACATCGCTTGATTGCCCAGCTAGCTGCGGCAAACCAAGGCGAATAACCGTCGGGTAATTTGAGGTCTAGTGAGTGGGGAAAACAACGTCTGAAAGAAGAAGCAGCAAAGCGTCACAATTCCCTTATGCGAAAGATGAAATCATCATCCCGTGGAACTTTGGTCGCAGCAAAATGGCAGAGATCTAGCCTGGGAGAGGCTGCCGCGCCGTCGCGGCAAGGATGACACAAGCGTTCGACGGCACGGTGGCCGGACGACGCGGTGCTCATCCTCCCGCGCTTGCGCGTTCCGTCAGCGACGTTCGGCGCTCAACTCCCGTTTGACCTCCACCGGGATGGCGCCGAGTCGACGCACGATGTCTTGGGCCTTCTCAGTGAAATTGAAATCAATAAATTTACGAGCAGAGTCCGTCACCGTGGCGTCGCGGTAAATGAGCGAAAGTGTTACCGTGCTGGGATAATTCGAATCGGTCGGGTGCACTCCATCGACGCTCAAGACCGTGAACCGGCGATCCAAGTCGCGGCTATACGGCCCAAATCCAATTGCACCTTCATACTTCTCAACTGCATCGAAAGCCTCTTGTGTCGTCGTGGCCAGCTTGGAATGACCCTTGTCGAACTTAAGCTCTTTCCAGCCAGGTAGCGTATCGCGGAAGACGGCGACTGAGCTGTCAGGTTCCTCGCGGCGAACCACCCGCACACGAACGTCACTACCGCCGACCTCGCTCCAATTTTTGACGGTTCCGCTGAAAACGGCGACGAGCTGATCAGCGGTCAGGTTTTTGACGTTCGCCGACGGATGCGCGAAGAAAACCGTTGGCTGGTAAAAAATTGGTATGACGCGAAGGCCCAGTCCCAGTTCGTTTTGATTTAGCGGACGAGCGATCCGCCCAACAATCGCATCATCTTGTGCAACTGCTTTGATACCCCCGGCAGAATGCACGCTTGGCGGGAGATCTATCCTGATTTCAGGATTTTCAGACATGAACGCAGCCGCAAGTGCTGTAAGAACCTGAACACCATCTCCGGTGCCAACCACAGCCAGCTTTTCCCCGGCGGAACAAGGCGCCGGTGCGAGCGCTGAACATACCGCTACTGCAAACAGTACCCGTTTCATGGCACTCACTCCGATAGGATGCGGATGGATGTACAGCGAGGAGCTTACGAACGTCGAAGTTGCGCTTCGACAATTTGAGACAAATTGTCATTACCCCGGGGCTGGCAGGCGGCAATAAGGGCGGCGGCTGCGCGTTTTATGACGATTGATCAGGCGGAGCGGGCTCAACCTGAATGACGCAGTAATGCCCATCGGTTTGCTCGTGCACACGGTGGCGCACCGTTTCCGCTATACGATATGCCTCCTCGATCGGCACACCGCGGGCTACTACCAGGTGTAAGCCGGCATGAACGACGTCAGGACCAACATATTCCGCGCGCAGCTCGCGCACGGCTAGAACGCCATCCACCGAACGCGCGGCTTCTTCGATCCGCCTGAGAAAATCTGGGCCTGGAGCACGCCCCAGCAGAAAACTCAGGTTTTCGCGGAACAATACGATAGCATTTACCGCGATGATCGTGCCCACGACCATAGCGGCGATGGGATCTCCCAGGGGCCAACCCCACCAGATGAAGAGCGTTCCTGCTAAAGCGGCCAGGAGTCCCAACTGGTCATTCACAAGCTCCATGAGTTGCGCCCGCGCCGCGGCGCCGCGCTGCTTCTGCCGAAGCAATACCGCGAGCGGCGCCGCTGCAATAATCATCGAGATCAAGACCACCGTCAGCGCGAGCCAGAGATGACCATATTCAGTCGCCTCGGTCTGGAACAGGCGGGGGATCGACTCCTCGAACAGCTTGTAGCTGGTAAACGAAATGAACAACGTAGCGGCCACCAACGCGGCCACGTTTTGCGCGCGGCCGTAGCCAAACATATGCACGTCGTCCGCTTTTCGCTGCGACCACAGCAAAGCAATGAGCAGGAACGCGGAAATGAAGATGTCGCTGAGCGTATGCAACGCTTCCGCCAGCAGCACCATCACCCCGGTAATGAAATAGGTGGCGAGCTTGAGGACAAACACAATAACGTATGTAACCAGGGCCAATACCAGCCCGCGTAAATCCGTTGAGGCTTGCATGGTCAAGCGTCTCTTTCTGTCCAACCCCAGGCCGCGGGCGCAGCACTGCAGCCCAGCAAAAGGTATGTTATCGTAGAATACGCCTCACAGGTGAGCTAACAGCCTTGCCGCTGTTTCCCGTCGGTCGGAATAGAAGGGCCGCGTGAATGGTTCAATACCGCCGGCTTTGGAGCCTCCTCGCGCTGATCTTCATTGGGTCTTTTGCCGCTTTGCTATGGGTGGGCGGCGATATCTTCCGGCAGAAGCCGCCGATTCCCAGCGAAGTTGTATCAGTGACCGGCGAGGTGCTGATGACGGCCGAAGACATCGCGCATGGGCGTTTCGTGTGGCAATCCATTGGCGGCCAACAGCTTGGTTCCATTTGGGGCCACGGCGGCTATCTGGCGCCAGACTGGTCGGCGGACTGGTTGCACCGTGAACTCCTGAACATGCTTCAATATTGGGCCGCGGCCGATTACGGGACGGCTTACCAGAGCTTGACCCGGGAGCAGCAGGCAGCATTGCGAGCCCGGTTGGCCGCTGAGGTGCGCAACAACCGGGTCGATCCGCAAACCGGCAGGCTTGCTGTCTCAGCAACCCGCGCCGCTGCGATCAAGGCAAATCGCGCTTATTACAATGGTCTTTTTGGAGACCTGACGCCGCTGGATGAACTGCGTAAGTCCTACGCCATCCCCCATAACGCAATCCGGGATGTCGCGCGTCGCGAGGCTCTCTCAGCCTTTTTCTTCTGGACCGCCTGGGCGACCGCGACAAACCGCGCCGGCCAGGAAGTCACCTATACCGGGAATTGGCCGCACGAGCCGTTGATTGGCAACACCATCACTCCAGCTTCGATCATCTGGTCCGTGGCCTCGGTTTTGATGCTTCTACTCGGCGTCGGCGCAATGGTCTGGTACCAGGCGGTCTTTGCCCGGGAACAATCACACCCGGCGCCGCCGGCCGGTGACCCCCTCGGGAGCCTGAGGCCGTCGCCCTCGATGCGGGCCGTCACGAATTATTTTTGGCTCGTTGTCGTGCTCTGGATACTGCAGATCAGTTTCGGCATTCTGTCCGCGCATTATGCGGTGGAGGGCCATGCATTGTACGGCGTCCCGATTTCGGACGTGGTGCCGTACGTGCTCTCGCGCACCTGGCATACACAGTTGGCGGTGCTTTGGATCGCCATCGCCTGGATCGCGACAGGCCTTTACATCGCGCCCGCGCTGTCCGGCCACGAACCGTGGGGACAGCGGTTTGGCGTCAACCTGCTCTTTGGCGGGATCCTTGTTATTCTGACCGGCGCAACTGTCGGACAGTGGCTAGCGATTCAGCAGCGCCTGGGGCTTGAATTCAATTTCTGGTTCGGCCACCAGGGCTATGAATACGTCGATCTCGGTCGCTTTTGGCAATTACTTTTGTTTGGCGGCTTGCTTCTGTGGCTGTTCCTGTTTGCCCGAGCAATAGCACCGGCACTAAGGCGACGTGACGACTACCGCACGCTCGTCTTCGTTCTCTTCCTTTCCAGCGCGGCAATCGGCGTTTTTTACGGCGCCAGCTTCATGTGGGGCCGGACAACGCATCTCAGCATGGTGGAATATTGGCGCTGGTGGGTGGTCCATCTCTGGGTCGAAGGTTTCTTCGAGGTATTCGCTACCGCGGTCGTCGCGCTGCTTTTTGCCAAACTCGGTCTCGTGCGCATAGCTACGGCGACGATCGCTACCCTTTTGAGCACCTGTACGTTCCTATTTGGAGCGATCCTGGGGACTTTGCACCATCTCTACTGGGCTGGTACGCCCACAGCCGTGCTAGCGCTCGGGGCCGTCTTCTCCGCGCTCGAAGTGGTGCCGCTCGTTCTCGTAGGGACCGAGGGTTATCAGAACTATCGTCTCATTAAGAGCGCCAAATGGATTGAAACCTATCGCTGGCCAATTCTTTTTTTCGTAGCCGTCGCGTTCTGGAACATGCTTGGCGCCGGCATTTTTGGATTCCTTCTCAATCCGCCGGTCTCGCTGTACTACATCCAGGGCCTGTATACGACGTCTGTGCATGCTCACGCTGCGCTGTTCGGGGTTTACGGGATGCTCGGTATCGGTCTGATGCTGTTTTGCCTGCGCGGGCTGTCTACCAGGGGGGCATGGGACGACCGGCTGCTCCGCGCCGCGTTCTGGAGCCTCAACATTGGCCTTGCGCTGATGCTAATCATGTCCTTGCTGCCGATCGGTATCATCCAGGCAATGGCCTCGATCTCCGACGGCTATTGGGCGGCGCGTAGTGCGGAACTCTTGCAGTCGGACTTAGTACGCGCGCTGGTCTGGTTGCGCGTTCCAGGAGATACCCTGTTCGCCTTCGGTGGGCTGATTATGGCCTATTTCCTGTTCAAGCTCTGGCGCGGCAGTCGGGCTCAGGCGAATTCGAATGCTGGATGAACTACTGGATCACAACTTCATAGAATGCCGGCCGGGGGCTGCCCTCGAATAAAGGCTGCACCCGCCGCCGCAACTCTGCCTGCGTTGAGCTTGTATGCATGGCCATAAATGTTTCATGGCTCTCATGCTCCACGATGGCTGCGTAATTTCCGCCGCCGCGCGGCTGCAATAAAATTCTGCGAATAAAGCCGGGGTGGGTCGCGTACGCCAGGTTGGAGTCCATGAACCACTGCCGAAAGTCCGCGTCCTTTCCCTCTTTGATCTTCGGGAACTCCACGATGTTCACAAACATGGGCCTCATGCTCCGCAATTTAACGACGGATGGACTTTGATTAGCCCGGGTAAAGTAGTAGCACTCACCCGTGGTGGTGACCGCCGGCATGCGGATCCGTCTTCATCGCGTTGTAAAGTTGATGCGAATAGACCTGCAAGCCAAGCATGGCCTCCACGTACTCGCGCGCGCGCGCCACGTCATCCGACTTATGCTCGCGCAGATGCATCATGTGGTTGAATCGATGCTTGACTTCCTGACGCAGCGTATCGGTGAGCACGCCGATCAGCGCATCCGGTGAGCCTGTCTCAATCGCCTTTTCCGCCACCGGGATGACCGGTCCCTCATCGAGTCCGGCCGGCTTCAGTCCGGTATATGGAGCGCCTTCTCCGGCGCGGTGGATGCGGACGACGGTTTCAAAGAAATAAAGATCGGCCACTTCCCGCGCCGCGGGACCGATCTTGCGGGCTTTCAGCACCTTATCGAACGCCGATTTGACCTCGGCTGCGCCGCTTTCCGGCACATAGGGCAAGATCAGCTTCACGTTTTCCGTTTCGAGGGCTTCCCGGGCGGCGCTTACGACGGGCCCGTCAAGGGTATCGCAGTGCGGAGGCATGGCAGATCTCCCGTGGATTAGTTTAGTTAATAATAGCGGGGTCTACCAAGCCGACATTGATCTAGCGCAAGACCGGTATGGAACCGGATTTGATCGGGTTCGACGCGTCTCAGTCCGATACCGTTCGCCGGAAGGCGGCACAGTTTAGCGGCGTGTTCACGCATCAACCAATGCGCCGCAATTCATCGGGCTCAAATCGAAGACCGATCACGCCGGGGTTCGAATAATCACACGTTACGGAACGCGTTGATCTGGAGTCGTCACTGCGATTTCCGACTGAAATCGATGACAAACTCCTAACTCGCGTTGCACAAAACCGCACAACTAGATTGCTTGCGGATTGGCCTCGGTCTGGCCGGAGTCAGCGGATGTTTCTAAAGTCACATCCACCAAGCCACAGTCGTCGCAAACATAAGTCTGGATCTGTACAGGTAGGGCCGGGTGTGGCTCGACCCTGTTTAGGGTCATTTTTGTGCGGCACCGCGCACAAGAAGGCGCCGTGGCCAGATGGGTTAGAAATGGCCAACCTTAGATCGATTCAGGTCGATCATAGGCCCGTTTCGGCATCGCCCTTTAATCTTACCGGGATTACAAGGTATCGAACCCCATTCGCCTCCTTGGGCGGGAATTTTCCGGCGCGGATATTGACCTGAATCGAGGGTAGCAGGAGCCGCGGGGCGGCCAGCGTCGCGTCGCGCCTGGACCGCATCGCTACGAATTCTTCCTCTGTAACGCCTTCCCTTACGTGCACGTTCTTTTCGCGCTGCTCTCGGACGGTGGTTTCCCACGCATATCGATCGCGCCCCGGCGCCTTGTAATCGTGGCACATAAAGAGCCGCGTCTCTGGGGGTAGTGCTTGCAGCCGCTTAATCGAGCGGTAAAGCTGATGCGCGTCTCCCCCGGGGAAGTCCGCGCGGGCGGTGCCGTAATCCGGCATGAATAGGGTATCGCCGACAAATACCGCATCTTCGACCTTATAGGAAACGTCCGCCGGCGTGTGCCCGGGCGTGTAGAGCACCTCGGCAGACAGTGCACCGATATTGAAGCGTTCACCGTCCCGAAACAGGTGATCGAAGTCGCTGCCATCGGTCGCCAAGTCGGTCGCATTGAAGACGGGGCGGAAGATGCGCTGAACGTCCTTGATGTGTTCACCGATGCCAATTTTGGCGCCAGTTTTTGCTTTGATATAGGGCGCGCCGGACAAATGATCGGCGTGGGCGTGAGTCTCCAAAGCCCATTCGACCGAGTAACCGGCCTCGTCAGCTGCCTTCAGCATCGCCTCGACCGATCGCGTGTCCACCGTCCCGGCATCGTGATCGTAGTCGAGCACCGGATCGATGATTGCGGCTTTCTTGGTCGCAGGGTCCGCCACCAGATAGCTCACCGTGTTGGTCGCCTCGTCGAAGAATGCGCGGATGATCGGCTGCTTTGCCATGTTTCTGTCTCCTGATCTCCTTCAGACCTTGACATATATATTAGCGACAACTAATTAAGCAATAACCGGTTAACGGAGTCGACCGGGAAGCTTGATGGTCCTGTAACTTAATCAGCCTCGCCAAGGATGGAAGCCAAAGTGCCGAGCCAGAAACAGCTAGCGGATCTCGAAGACAATGCCGGGGAGGTCGCAACTATCCTTCGCGCTTTGGCAAACGAACGCCGGCTCCTGATCCTCTGCCAACTGGTCGAATATGGCGAAGCTACCGTTGGCTCGCTGGTCGATGCCGTCGGCATCAGCCAGTCCGCACTCTCACAGCATCTCGCAAAAATGCGGGAGGAGGGCATCGTCGCCTTTCGCCGAGACAGCCAGACCATTTGGTACCGCATCGCCGATCCGCGGATCGAGCAGCTGTTTGCTACGCTTCACGCCCTGTTCTGCCGCAACCAGGGCCGCAGGAAATCTCGTCCGGGAGGCCGCCATGGATAATTTCACCCCTGTTTCCGCTCTGGCCGGAGGGCTTTTAATCGGCACGGCGGCAGCGTTGCTCCTGGTTTTCAATGGCAAGATTTCCGGGGTCAGCGGAATTCTCGGCGGCCTGTTTCAACGCGACTTACGGGATCTGCCTTGGCGAATTGCATTTTTAACCGGCCTTATCGTCGCTCCGATGCTCTACGCCGCCTTCGGCGGAGATCTGCCGTCCATCGAGATCGAGAGCTCTGCCGGACTGCTTGTATTTGCCGGCCTGTTGGTTGGCTTCGGCACACGCCTTGGCGCGGGATGTACGAGCGGTCACGGGGTGTGCGGTATAGGTCGCGCTTCGCCGCGCTCTCTCGTTGCCACCGCGATATTTCTTACGGTGGCGGCGGCTACCGTGTTCATTACGCGTCATCTTGGAGGTTGAGCCATGGCGATCCTGTCGGCCTTCATGTCGGGACTTCTGTTCGGGCTCGGTTTGATCATCTCCCAGATGATTAACCCTGCGAAGGTGCTCGCTTTCTTGGATGTGTTCGGCCGCTGGGACCCTAGCCTCGCATTAGTGATGGTCGGCGCCGTCCTGGCATCAAGCCTTGGCTACCTGGTGGCCAGGCGTCGAGGGGCACCTGTTCTTGCCGCAACCCTTGAAATTCCGACGAGACGCGATCTCGATTCCCGCCTGCTAGCTGGCGCCGCCCTCTTTGGTGTTGGCTGGGGGCTCGTCGGCCTCTGCCCCGGCCCAGCGCTTGCAATCCTTTCGTTCGGACTTTGGCAGGCATTTCTGTTCTTCGCAGCGATGATCGCCGGGATAGCGGCTTTCGCTATGTTGCCCTCGCACCAGCTCCAGCCGGCTTCTGTTCGACAACCTCAGGAGGCAGACGCGTGATAACCAGCGCGATCGCCAGTGTGCTGGCTACCGCCTCCGGAGGAATCGTTGGCCTTGTCTTGGGTCTTGTCGGAGGTGGAGGCTCGATCCTGGCGGTTCCACTTCTCGTTTACGTGGTTGGGATGCCGTCGGCGCATGTTGCAATCGGCACCAGCGCCGTGGCGGTCTCCGCAAGCGCTCTGGCGAATCTCTTCCCGCATTGGCGCTCGGGCAATGTGAAGTGGCGTTGTGCATTTGTATTCACCGCCGCCGGCGTCTTGGGTGCATTTGCGGGTGCTGCTGTTGCGAAAGCCGTCGATGGCCAAAAGCTGCTCGCGTTATTCGGCCTGATCATGATTGTGGTTGGCACGATAATGCTGCGGAAGCGCAGTTCCGGCGGCAATCCCGATGTGCATCTTTCACTTGAAACGGCCCGCGAGCTCATACCCTTGCTTCTGGCGATCGGTTTCACTGTTGGCCTTTTCTCCGGATTCTTCGGCATTGGAGGCGGCTTCCTAATTGTGCCGGGTCTCATACTGGCGACCGGCATGCCGATGACGGCCGCGATTGGGACCTCGCTCGTAGCTATTACTGCCTTCGGAGCAGCGACTGCCTCGAGCTACGCCGTTTCCGGGTTGGTCGATTGGACCGTGGCGGGCCTCTTCGTCATGGGCGGGCTGGCGGGCGGCATCGCTGGAGTAAGGTTGGGCAAGGCGTTGGCCGATAAGAAGCACGCGTTGAACGTGGTGTTTGCGGTCATAGTCATCATGGTAGGCTTCTATATGGTCATGCGAGGGCTGTTGTCCCTTGCCACCGGAACCTAGCGTGAGGAATAACGGAGGGGCAGCCGTACGCGCGGCCCGCGGCCCGAACCGTTCCATCCGGAGTCTAGATCCCTCAGCGGGCACATCATCCACACGGGCGGAATATTGATCCGCATCAAAAACGTTTCGACCGCATCCTTTTAGTCTGGTGTTCACCTGAGCGAAATAGGCGCCGGAAATGCGAGAAATATTACGATCCTTCGGAGGCGGGGCACTCGCGTTCCTTGCGCTGCTTGCGGTTTATTTTAGCGTGCTCACGTTCCTTTCGGGCTGGAGCTTCACTCTGTCCCAGTTCTCAGAGTTCGGCGCCTACATCGTTACGCTCGCGCTTGGCTTTGGTGCGCAGGTCGGACTTTATCTCTATCTGAAAGAGTTGAGCGCGCAGCACCATCATGCCACGCATATGGTGGCGGCTTCAGGCACGACATCGACTGTGGCTATGCTCGCATGCTGCACACACTATCTGACGAATATCCTTCCCGTCCTCGGCGTAGTCGGGGCGGTCAGCTTTGTCGCCCAATACCAGGTCGAGTTGTTTTGGATAGGCTTGGCCTTTAACGCAGCCGGCCTGGCCTACATCGGCTCCAAAGTTTTTCTGGCCAGACGGGCTTACCTCGGGAGCGAGGCATGCTGAAAACGTTGTTCGCGCTTCTTCTCGCCGCATTTTCCTTTGCGGCTTTCCTTTTGGATTGCAGCCCTGCAGCAAGTGCGACGGCGCTCTCGGCTCGTACGAGCGACGCGTCGGGGGTGCGGGTCGTCGTGACGCCGAAGGCGCTCGAGCCAGGCGGCAAGAGTTGGGAATTCGATGTCGTCATGGACACCCACACCAAACCTCTGGATGAGAATCTTTCGCAGATGACGGTCCTGGTCGATGAGAGCGGGAACCGTCACAAACCGGTAGGCTGGAAAGGCGACCCGCCGGGTGGCCATCACCGGAAGGGGATTCTGCAATTTTCCGCTCCGGGAAAAATGCCAAGTTCGTTTGAATTGCAGATCACCGGCGTCGGTGGAGCGGGAACCCGGATCTTCCGGTGGGATTTGAAGTAACGAAGAAACGAACTTATTGGATCGCTTCTGCGTTATTTTGTCGACGGCTCGCCGCTGCGATTCCTCGCTTCCGTCGCTCCCGCCACCGACCGTCGAATTGAGGCCCTGAACACGGAGGTTGAGATGAGCTATCACTTTTCCAAAACAGTGAATTTGCCTTTTGAGCAAGCGGTGGCTGTGACGATTGAGGCGCTCAAGCGGCACGGCTTTGGCGTGTTGACTGAAATCGATGTCAAAGAAACGCTTAAGAAAAAATTGGACGTCGATTTCAGGCCTTATCGCATTCTTGGAGCATGCAATCCAAAGATGGCCTATCAAGCGCTGATGGCCGAAGACAAGATCGGCACGATGCTGCCGTGCAACGTCATTGTCCAGGAGCGCGATTCCAGTCACTCCGAGGTCTCAGCGGTCGATCCCGTTGCTTCAATGCAGGCAATCGAAAATCCTAGCCTCGGAAATATCGCGGGACAGGTCCGCTCGATGCTTCAAGAAGTGATCAGCGAAATTGGTCAGCAGAAAAGCAGTGCGGCCGGGTGAACCTGTTCTTCGTGAGCTAGTTGACCAACACCCACGCTGGGTGCGCCGCTGATATCGCACGCATAGTGCACGGTCGCCTCCGGGTGCAAAGCGCCAGCAGGTAAACTTTCGCGGATATACGTTCTAAGAGGTTGATCCCAACCAATTGCCGGGTTGGTTCGGTGGCCGCGCCGATTGATCTGCATCAAATGCGGCTCTCAATACTGACGATATCTTTCTTAGTTAAGCCAAATGAGGCGGCCATGACCTTTGCGCCCTTGGTGAACGCGGCAGCCGAAACCGCCCTCAGGCTTCAAAACAATGAATCGACAGGAGGAGCAAATGCGCAAATCTCAGCTGGTGACACGCCTTTTCGCAATTGCCTTGTTGGCGATCCCAGTGTCCATTCTGTCTTCGACTCGTGAGGCGCCAGCGACCGACGATGGACTTTACAAAACGGCTAATGGTTTGTCCGTTTATCTCGGCATGGTGCCTGCGGAGATTGTAAAAGGTCCATTATCCCGTGCGGGGGAACAGCCCATGCATGGCCGGATTCCGAAAGGCGCGCATCAATATCACTTGGTCGCCGCGGTCTTCGATGCTGCAAGTGGCGCACGGATTTCCGATGTAAGCGTAACGGCGCAGGTTTCCGGTCTTACCCTGTCTGGACCAACAAAAAGGCTCGATCCGATGCAGATCGCGGACACGATCACCTATGGAACGTTTGTCAATCTGCCCGGGCCGGACCTGTACACGGTCAGGGTGACGGTCGAACGCCCCGGTGGACATCGGCCGGTCGCCATGGATTTCACGTACGACCACCGTCGATATTAGAGCTGAATTGATGACTCGCGGGATTACCGGTCAATTGTGAGGCAGCCAGGCCCACCGGGAGCACGACGGAACGGGTTAGGGCGCCTTTGACATCGCGTCGTTCGAGCGATTCAAAGGGGCCGCCCGCGCTTACTTGGGACGGATACCGCTGAGGTAGATCATACGGTCGAAAATGATGCCGGAGCGCTGGTACGGACGTCCCGCTTTGCAAGTTTCGAGGCATTAGGATCACGCCGGTAGTCGCCGGCCGTCCACTTCCTATTGTTCGTGCGGCGCGGTGCCTTACGCAGCATTGGCATACGAAGCCTCCAGGGCGCCGTCGCGCAAAGAATAAATGTGATCAAAACGGTCCATAATCTTGTTGTCGTGTGTGACAACGATCACGGCGGCTTGACGTTCGGCCGCGACCTTCCGCAGCAGATCGATTACGGTGCCAGCTCGTTGAGAATCAAGGGCCGCCGTAGGCTCGTCGGCAAGAACGATGCGTGGGTCGTTAGCGAGCGCTCGAGCAATGGCAATGCGCTGAGCTTCGCCGCCGGAGAGTTGTGATGGCATCGCCTCCTTGCGGTGCTCGACCTGCAGGTAGGCCAGGAGCTCTTCGGCACGCTGCTTGGCTACCGCGGCGGCTGTCCCAGCAAGAATATGGGCTATAGCCACATTTTCCCAGGCATTAAGAAACGGCAGTAGATTGTGCGATTGGAAGATGAATCCAATCTTTTCCAACCTCAGCCGACGCAAATCCCGCCGCAGCCATGCTCCATCATAGACCCGCTCGCCGTTTAGCGTGAGTTGTCCACTGTTTGGTTCCTGGATGCAGCCGATGACGTTCAGCAGCGTACTTTTGCCAGACCCGCTAGGGCCGCGCAGGCCGACTACGGTGCCCGGATAGACATCGAGCGTCACGTCGCGAAGCGCATCAACGCGTGTCGGACCGTCACCGAAATGCTTGCTGATGTGGCGAACTTCGACAACGGGTGTTGCGCTCACGTCATCACCCTGCTAGTGCCGCGGCCGGATCGATTTTAAGAGCGGTGCGCACGCCCCAGGCGCTCGCCAAAAGAGAGACCAGCAATACGATAGCGGAAAGGGCAAGTGCGTCCCAAGTCTCTAGTACCAACCGGCGCGGGAAATAGCCTTGTGCCAAATGAATCAGGATCATTCCGACGACGAAGCTGATGATCCCCATTGCAAGTGCCTGCTGCAGGATCAAACCAACGATACGGGTATCGGGCGCGCCGATCAGCTTGAGGGTGGCGATTGATTTCTTCTTGTCGAGCGTCATTGTGTAGATGATCAGCGCAACAATGACCGTGGAAACGACCAACAGCAGGCTGGTAAACAAGCCTATCTGCCGGCGTGCTCGCTCAACCACGGAACGGGACAGCACCGTCTCCTGCTCTTCGTCTGTCAAAGCAGAGAGATGTTTCCAGCGGGCGATGCTATCCGCAAACTGCTTGGGCTCGACGCCCGGTAGCAAGCGTACCAGCACGGCATTTACCGTGTCGCTCGATTGCGCTGCCTCTGGCGTGCGGGCGATCTCGCGACGAGCTGCGGCGGGGGTCAGTAGGAACTGCAAGCGCTGTGCGTCGCGCAAGGTAATGAAAATGACTGGATCGCCACCAGAACCGACGAGATTTTCGGTTAGCCCGACGACGCTAAATGTGTCGCGGCCGAGCCTGACCTGTTCTCCCAGCGCGAATCCCGTGCGGCGGTCAGCCACGGCTTCGTACCGGCTGCGCAATATTGCTCGGCCTTCCACAATCGCCGGCGCCTCTCCGAGACGCCCGATTTCGGCACCGACCACCAGCACCCGTTTGATCTGTCCCCGGTGATCGACTTCAAGATTCTGGTACGAAACCGAGCCCGCGACGGCGACACCCCACTGCGCCGCGATCGCTTCGCGCGAGTCGGCCGGCAGACGCGAGGCCTCAGCAAAGGGGCCACGAGTCCTACCTTCAACCACCCAGACATCGGCCTGCGCACTGCGCGCGAGTCCGAGCGCCTCCTCTATTAGTCCGCGGTAGATGCCGACCATGGCAAGCACGATTGCCAGCAGAAGGCTCAGGCCCACGCACGTAAGCATGAAGCGACCAAGGTTATGCCGGATGTCCTTTACTGCGAGGTTCATGTCAGGATCCGATCGCGCGCCGAGCGGCCCGGCCTTCGCGTAAGTCGTTGCGGGCATCGGCAACCACCTCGACACCTGGTTGCAGCTGCGAAACGATCTGAATGCGTCCGTCAAGCAAGCGCTCGCCGAACTCCACGCGTTGCTTGGCGAGACGACCGTTATTTATTACCCAGATCATGCCGCTTCGCCCATCGAAGCCTTCTACATGCTTCAGCGGCACGAAATATCCGCTCGCCACAGACTTCACGATCTCGACCTCGGCTTGTTCGCCGAGAAAACGAATCTGGTGCTGCGGGCTACAGGTGCGGCAGCGCACATAGATCCGCCGTTCCTCGGTGACTCGGTCGTTCTCCTGGTCGATGCGAACGATTTCAGCTTCGACCACCTTATCGGACTCCGACCGCAGCCGAACAAACGCGGTCTGGCCAACCCGCAATCCGCCGGCCAGCGCTTCGTCGACATAGGCGCGCACCCAGATCGATTCTGCTGCAATAAGCGTAAATACCGCTTCGCCTGGATTGGCGACGCTACCAAGTTCCTTGTGCCGAACGATGACTCTTGCATCAAAAGGCGCGCGGAGCTCATGCTGTTCAAGCAGTACGGCATCGATTTGCCGTTGTGCTGCGGCATCCTCTTTGAGCACCGCCGCGATAGCAGCATCCGCCTCGCTGACACGCAGATCACTATGAGCGATGTCCTCACCGGCTTGCGTGTCATCCGCGGCTTCCTGGGCTACGGTACCGCGGCTGAACAGCGCCTGCCTTCTGGCATTAACAGCCTTCTTCTGCTTATAGGCGGAGCTTGCGCGCTCCCCCTGCGCCTGGGCTTTGGCGAGATTGGCCTCTGCCTGTCGCACCGCCACCTCGCTTTTCATAAGCTTGGCGCGCTGCACGGAATCATCGAGTTTCGCAAGCAATCCGCCAGCCTTGACTAAATCGCCTTGGTCCGACCCAATCTGCACGAGTTTGCCAGCGACTTGAAATCCGACCTTCGAAACGAGCTGCGCCTCGACAGTGCCGATCCCGAACACGCGCACCTCTACGCCGGTTTGCACCGGCACGGTCCGCACCGCGATTTCTCGACCCGCGCGCCAGTAATACCCACCAGCGACAACGGCGAGTGCAGCTACTAACGCCAGGGCAAGTTTAGCTGTGCGCGACATGGATCAAATCACTCGTCAATTGCGAGGCAGACGCCGCCAATTGGGAACGCAGGACGTCCCCGGAGCGCACAGCTCATGGCAGCAGTGCCACGCAGGCAATGGCGCCGTTCACGCCCTCATCGGGAAAAGCGCCCCCGCCGCCATCAAGAAGAAGGTCAGCGTCGGCTTGGGAGAGTTTCGGCTTGGTCGAATCACTCATCGCGATGACTGCTGTCTTGAAGTCCTGAAGCTTTTGCAGCGCATCCGCGAATTTGCGTTGATCGAGCTTGGCTAGTGCACCCTGGAGTTTTGAAGTGAGGCTCGAATAGGTCTGTTGCTGGTTGTTCCCGCCAATACCTCCATCCCGGAAGATGGCATCGAGGTCGCTTTGGACAATGCCAATGCGGGTCTTGCATTCATTGACGCTCGATTGTGCGTGGACAGGACCTGTGATCGCCAGCACGACAATCACGAAGAAGGCGGCAACCGCGGTTCTAATCTGCGTCCTCATTGTCCGCTCCTAATAATTTGGCATAATGCGCGTCTTCGCCAAGGCTCGACGTGCGAGTATCTTCATGCCATGGCTGCCTGAAGGCGTTTTGTCCTAAATCAAGATTTCTGAAAAACGGGTCTATGGACAAATGAGGCGCGGGGCCTGCTCGGAAGCATGACGGAGCGGGTTACGGCGCCTTGACAGCGTCGTCTGCGATTCAAAGAGGCCGCCCGCTTTTTTACTTGGGACGGATACCGCTGAGGTAGATCATGCGGTCGAAGACGATGTCGGAGGACCGGTTCCTGTCTCGGTCGGCCAGCGAACAGCTTTCGAGTGTGCTGAGCATGTTGAGCGTTGTGGCGTTCGGGCAATAATCCCGCCAGTCAGATGACGCCGGCTGGCTGGGATCTCTGGCAAATTCCTCCGCAAGATCTCGCGCGCACCGCATGGGACTCCGGCAAGATGTACAGAGTCGTTGAAAACTACGGAACAACGCGGGTTCAGACCGGGCCACCTCTGCCGGGTCCAGATTTAGCGCCACCATGCGCCGTTCCAGGAGATTGGATCCGTGCAGACCCTGGCTCGAAATCGAGAGCGGTTGCGAAGCAGACAAACCCGACTCCTGGGCGTTGTCCCTTGTTTCGTCCGGCCCGGAAAACCCGATCGGGGCAGGCTTGGCGCCAGTCCAGCGCCGCCACCATTGCGCAATCGCACGGAATACCGGCAGACGGTCATTTCGGGGAGGCAAAGCTGACATTCGACCCTCCTTTGGCATTATCACACCACAAAATGCCGAGAGCGATGCGGTTTCGCCTTGACCTATGTCAAATGGAATGCCGTCCGGGCGACAAAGCGTGGCGCGCGCTCAGTTATTCGATTGACCTGAATCAAGGAGCCGCGGGCGGACTTAGGTGATCATTTATTTTGTAACGACTGGATTAGGAGGACAATATGCGCACTCGGCTAGCAAGAAGCCTCGCCGTGCTTCTGTTCACCGGCGGTTTCGCGATGACGGCCTTTGCCACTGGAGACATTACCCAGCAACAGCCAATCGAGCTTCGCATCGAGCTCGGCACAAAAAATGGCGAACATGTCTTCGTGCCGAACTACCTGGAGCTTGAAACCGGAAAGCTCTACAAACTAGTGCTGCACAATCCTGACAAGGACGCGCACTATTTTACGTCGCTCGGGCTCGCCAATCGGGTGTTCACCCGCAAGGTACAGGTGATGAGCGGCGCAGGAGCTGACAGAAAGGCACTCAGCGAGATAAAAGGCGCGATCCGCGAGATCGAGATCTACCCCGCGGGAACGACCGAATGGTGGTTCGTGCCGATTCAGAGCGGCAGGGTGGTTGATCTGCAGTGCGGCATCAAGAACAAGGATGGATCGACGCATGCAGAGCACGGCATGGTCGGAATAATCGACATCAAGTAACTTGGCTGGGATTGTAAGCCAGCGCGCCGCGCGAAACGCGGCGCGCTTTTTCGTTACCTTTGGCGCCGATGTCCAGCTCAGAGAAAACCGCCGGCGAAGTTCGCCGGCGGTGATCCAGTCGCGCGATCTTCGGTATTCAACCTGGGCTGCGCGCGGTGCGTTGCCAGAACCCGATGACAACCAGCAGCAAGGTGACAAGGCCGAGGGCCGCCAAGGTGAACGTCGGCACATAGAAGGTTGTATAGACCTCCCAGCCGAGCAGCCGCAGAACTTGCGACACTTCCGTGTAGACACCAACAAGATGGCCGCCGAGGGTTCCGGTAATGCCGAGAAGGACACTGCCGAGGACAGCCAGACCGGCCATGACCCAACGCATCATGCCATGCCACACCGCTTCGCCCTGTATCCATCGCGTGGCGAGCAGGAGAGACCAATAGGCCACGGTCCAGGTGGCCAACAGGACGTGGTTGCGTCCAAGCGGCGTCGCGGAGATCGTCTCCCAGGGCCATACCATAAGGCCGACGGCATAGGCGGTCAGCCCCGAAACAAGGCCCACGACCAGAAGCGGGATCAGCGCACGGTCGATGGCCTGAGCGAGCGGTCCGTCCGAGACAGCGCGAAATAGAATTGCCAGGGTCGCTGTCATCCAAAGCGCGATCGGAAAGTGGACCAGGACAACGTGATAGGCAGCCATGGTCAGACTCCTTGTCGGTGTTTGGTTGGCAGGTTCAGAGCAATGCCAAAGCCGGCAATCAGCAACACGCCGGCAAGCATGGTCAGCAACCATTGACGGCGTATGGCGTCGGCGAACTCGGCTTCGACTCCATAGTGGGCGAGCTGTACTTCGCTGTGACGGTACTTCACTGGCAGACCCTTCTTGATGCTTTCGGCGCCGGCGTGCTTGGAACTGTTGAGATGGGGCCAACTGACCTGGCCAGGGTAGAACAGCGTGACCGTGTGCCACGGGCGATCCCAAGTGGGTTCGTTGCCTTCAAAGCGGGCGGCAACCAGTTCGGCATCACGGCCGAGCCCGACCGTGACCGGCAGCGAGATATTATGCCATCTGCTGCCCACCGCATCACGATGGACGGCAAAAGCCACATTGTAGATCCGCTTGTCCACCATGATCTTGTCGTCCATGGGCTTCCCGGTATCCATCGCTCGTTTCAGCGTGACGTCCCAGTAGCCGTCTTTCCACCGCGCCGGCCCCGAAACGGTGATGTCGGCATGCGAGCCGTCACCTCGTTGTAATAGGCGGCGCGGGATCGTATCTCCATCCTTCCAGGCATAGTTGGCGTCGAATGCGACTGCGGTGCCCTCGCTGATGAAGTAGACGTCATCAAAGCCAAGCTTACGCTGGATCAGATCGTCCCATTTTAACGCTCGTTGATTGGTCTTCTGCGGATCGAGCATGAATTTGGGCTGTTGTTTCTGAGCGTCCCAATTGTCGGAGAAGACTCCGCGTCCGGCATCGCCCGCACGCGCATCAAATACATACTCGTCGTCAGATGCGCCGATAGGATTGGAGCGATGCGCTCGCCAATGCCACAAGTCGAGAAAGTAGCCGCTCTTGCGCAGCGCCGCCAATTCCGTCTCGGGGACGACCGAACCCCAGTCATTGATGTTCTGACGGGTGGCCGGCAGGTATTTTCTGACCTCGGTCTGATTGCGTTTTGCGCCGAGATACGGGTGGGCCCTGACCTCCGCGGCTTTGGCTTCGTTGGTGAAGAAGCGCATCCGGTCGCCGATCGCGATGTAACCACCGTATCTGGCGAACTCCGGGATGCTGCCGTCATCGACCAGCATCGTGATGCGGTCCTCGTAGATGCCGTCCTTCTGGGGTCCGGGAACACTGTCGCCTTGGCGAACCCACTTGCCGCCCTCGAATTTCAGCATGTCGTGATAGATGGATGGTTGACGCGCCGGCCAGCGGTAGCGAAAGAAGATCTCGCGGTCGTTGTAGGCCGCCATCACCTGTAACGGCATGGTCAGCTCTTTCGGGATATAAATGTTCTGGCTGAGATCGTTTTTAATGACGCCCGTGCCATGGGTCACCCATGACAACCCCAGTGCTCCTAGAAACAGAGCGGGCGCAGCGTAGAAAATAATTCGTTTCATGCCGTTTCTCCCCGTACGGTAGCAAATTTGTACTTGGTTACCAGGCGTCAGAATTGATCCAGGTCAATGCTTTCAGGTATCGAGGCCATCCTGCCACGGAACCCGTCGTTATGTCTCGCTCTGCCTTAGCGCACGATCAGCGCCGGCACCTTGCAGTGGCTGAGCACTTCATAGGCTTGGGCCCCGAGTATCAGCCGATTGATCCCACGCCGGCCATGCGAGGCCATCACGATCAGGTCGGCGCCGGTCTTTTCTGCGGTTTCGATGATGCCTTCCGCCGCGTGCCGGTTAGCCACATGCACCATCTGGGCGGCGACCCCCGCGGCTTTCGCCTTCGCCGCCGCGGCGTCCAGGATGCGTTTGGCCGCGGCGGCCGCCATCGCCTCCAATTGCAGCACTGGGTTAGGATTGTGTCTATTCTTGCTGGCTTCAAGGGCAAGATCAACTGCCGACCAGGTTTCCGTCACCGTCACCACGGTAACCTGTGCCCCTACCGTTTTGGCCAAGGCCAACCCGTGTGCCAGCGCCCGATCGCCGAGCTCTGAGCCCTCTGTTCCGATCAAAATATGTTTGTACATGAACTGTCTCCTGCGTTGCCAAATTGAAGCCGTCCAGGTCCCCACGACGTAATTACGGGTCGCTCAAGCAAACAAGGGGGGAAACACCTGAGCGGAAGGGTTTGCCAAGCCGCTGGGTTCCCGTTTATCCAAAACCCCAGCCACCCCCGAAGGCAGCGGGATTTCGGGGCCGATCCTTTAACCGACAAACCGCGCAACAGCCGCTCCTATTGTATACGCGACGACGCTCGCAATAGCTCCGAGCATTAGCATCTCTAGACCCGCGATTAGCCATGGGCGATCCGAAAACAAAGATCGGCAAGCTCCCACGCCAAATAACTCCAGTCCAGCCAGACAACACGCCACTGCAAAGCGAAATTCGTTCGGAATCGGCAAGATGTATGCTGAGAGGGGCAACAAACCGGCGATAACAAATGCTACGAAAGTGGCGGTGCCGATGCGCGAGGCATCGAGTAATCGTGGCCGGGTAGCCGCGGTGAGGGTAGAGCGCACCGAAAGCACATTGCTGACTCCCATTGAAAACCCATCTGCGATCAGATTGGCAATCCCCAGGATCAAAACAATGCTGGAAGACAGCGCTGCGCCTGAAATGCTGGCGATGACTACGAATGTGGTTACAATCCCGTCGTTCGCCCCGTAAACCAGATGCGGCATGTAACTCTGGATTGTTCGCCTTGCTTGCGTCTTCATAGAAAACACCATTCCAGCTCCGGAGGGCGGTTGCTGCAAACTGCTGGTGCAGCGCTATCAGCTTTGCGATCCTGTATAATGCGAAGCATCAATCAGTAAATCCGGCGAGCGCGCGCGTCTAGCACCTCCGCTGGCACGAAATCGACAACGACGACGATGATGGCGAAGAGTCCTCCTACTTCCATCAGTGTAAAGACTGGCTAAAGAAGACCGGCTGAAGAATTCTCCAAAACGCCACGAGGCCAAGGCCAATCACGATGGCTACAACAATCGGATCCCCCGGGATCGGCGCTCACTTCACAAATGCTCTACCGACGCTGCCCGAAATGTGGGCAAGCCATCATCTTCATGCAGGGAAACGTTCGTCGCCAAATCGATACCCGGTTTCGTTCGGCTGGCCCCCTTGCACTTTCGCTTTAGCCGACGCTTTCTGACTCACGATCATCCTCCAATTTGCTGATTCTAAATGCACACAAAGCTTCCCGGAATATTTTGATACGGATCAAACCATAAGCGTAGAAAACGCCACCATGGCTTCACATGTTGCAGGACATAGCTCCACAGTAGACCGGAGCGGTCTCCGATTGTCGGGGTTTACGTTCCGCGGGATTACCATTAGCTGGGATTCTCATTGCTTTGCTGTTGGCGCGTAAGCAAGTGGAGGCCGCATCAACTTCCTGATGTGAACGTGGCTCAAGCCCGATATGTGGCTTTGAACGAGACAGGGGCGTGAGAAATATCTTGCACACAACATCCGGCGCGCCATGTAGATTGGAGCTTGGCAGGCCCGGGTAGCACGTTCCAGGCTTTGAAGCGGCACAATGCAGCGAACCGCTGCGCGGAGATTGTACCGCTCGCGCAAAATGATTTAGCTTTGACCCGTCGTCCCTACTGCCGGCTTTGCCATCAACCGGGCCCGTCCACATGATCGCCTCACAACGCTTTGAGCACCGTGCCGTCGCCGCCGGTCTCACGGAGCCGCTCATTCGCAAGGTAATCGATTCATTCTACGAGAAAGTCCGCAGGGATGAGGTGCTCGGGCCTGTATTCAATGACGCCATAGGCGATCACTGGGAGGCTCATATCGAACGCATCGTTCTGTTCTGGCTGACCGTTACCCAGCTCGGCACTGGTTACCAAAGCCGGAACTTTATGCCGGCCCACCTGCACAATAAGGCCATCCGTGCCGAACTGCTGCCGCGGTGGCTAAAGCTTTTCCGCGAAACCGTCGGCGCAGAGTGCTCTCCGCAAGCCGCTGCTGTTCTGGTGGATATCGCTGCTAGAATGGCGGAATCGTTGAACATAAGTCTTGAGAAGCGCGACCGCACTTGAAGCTTCTAAAATAATACCACTAGGCCGCACTGCCGATCTAACCCGCAGGCGGATTAACATTGCCAAGAGCACTCTTAATTTCGAAGGTTCCCGTTGCCTGACGACTGGCAGCGGAGCTGCGTCGTCGTTGCATATGCTCCGCAATCCGATTTGCAAGCAGGACGTCCAGACGCACGATAGCGGTCACATCATCCCATTGTCGAACTGGCGGGGGTCTCGCCCGCCACCCGGCCAGGGCTGTTGATCCAAATCAAGCTCTCCATTCAGTGCAATGATAGCTTCGCAATTGAACTGAAAGCTGGGGCGGTGACTTTGCTCTTTGAAGTGAAGAGTCAATTCAGGAGTACGTGACATGACCAACATCAAAGTGCTGCTCGCTTCACTCGTCGCAGGGGGATTGCTGTTCGGCGTACAGACTGCCCAAGCGCACTGCGATTCCCTTGATGGGCCGGTGGCCAAGGCAGTTCAAAAGGCGCTGGAAAATGGGAACGTAAACCCCGTGCTGGCGTACGCGCCCGCAACGGCCGAAAGGGATATTCGTGCAGGCTTCGAGAAATCCCGCAAGGTGCGCGGACTCAGCGCCGATGCAAAAGCTCTTGCGGACCAGGCCTTCATGGAGACCGTC
>DASSPI010000125.1:0-17269 GCA_035699705.1 Xanthobacteraceae bacterium | reverse complement strand
GCTGCAGGTCGAGAAGCGCATCCGCACGCGCGTCAAGCGCCAGATGGAGAAGACCCAGCGCGAGTACTACCTCAACGAGCAGATGAAGGCCATCCAGAAGGAACTCGGCGACGAGGAAGGCAAGGATGAGCTGACCGAGCTTGAGGACAAGATCAAGAAGACCAAGCTCTCGAAGGAAGCCCGCGAGAAGGCGATGCATGAGCTGAAGAAGCTCAGGCAGATGTCGCCGATGTCCGCGGAGGCCACCGTCGTGCGCAACTATCTCGATTGGCTCCTGGCCATTCCATGGAACAAGAAGACCAAGGTCAAGAAAGACCTCAAGCTGGCGCAGGACGTGCTCGATGAGGATCACTATGGCCTGGAGAAGGTCAAGGAACGCATTGTCGAATATCTCGCCGTGCAGCAGCGGGCGAACAAGCTGACCGGGCCGATCCTCTGCCTCGTCGGACCTCCCGGCGTCGGCAAGACCTCGCTCGGCAAGTCGATCGCCAAGGCGACGGGCCGCGAATTCGTTCGCGTCTCGCTCGGTGGCGTGCGCGACGAAGCGGAGATCCGCGGACACCGTCGGACCTATATCGGTTCGATGCCCGGCAAGATCATCCAGTCGATGCGCAAGGCGAAGTCGTCGAATCCGCTCTTCCTGCTCGACGAGGTCGACAAGATGGGCGCGGATTTCCGCGGCGATCCGTCCTCGGCCTTGCTGGAAGTGCTCGACCCGGAACAGAACCACACCTTCAACGACCATTATCTCGAGGTCGACTACGATCTGTCGAACGTGATGTTCATCACCACGGCGAACACGCTCAACATCCCGCCGCCGTTGATGGACCGCATGGAGATCATCCGCATCGCCGGCTACACCGAGGACGAGAAGGTCGAGATTTCGCGCAAGCACCTCATTCCGCACGCGGTCGCCAAGCACGGCCTCGATGCCAAGGAATGGTCGATCGAAGACGAGGCGCTGCTCCTGCTGATCCGCCGTTACACGCGGGAAGCCGGCGTGCGTAACCTCGAGCGCGAGCTCTCCACCCTGATCCGCAAGGCGGTGAAGGAACTGACGATCTCGAAGAAGAAGTCGGTCAAGGTCACGGACAAGAACCTCAGCGACTATCTCGGCGTGCCGAAGTTCCGGTACGGCGAAGTCGAGGAGAACGACCAGATCGGCGTTGTCACCGGCTTGGCCTGGACCGAAGTCGGCGGCGAATTGCTCACCGTGGAAGCCGCGATGATGCCGGGCAAAGGCAAGATGACCGTGACCGGCAATCTGCGGGACGTGATGAAGGAGTCGATCTCGGCGGCGGCGTCCTACGTGCGCTCGCGTGCGGTCGATTTCGGCATCGAGCCGCCGCTGTTCGACAAACGCGACATCCACGTGCACGTGCCGGAAGGCGCGACGCCGAAGGATGGTCCGTCGGCCGGCGTCGCCATGGTCACCGCCATCGTTTCGGTGATGACCGGGATCCCGGTCGGCCGCGATGTCGCCATGACCGGGGAGATCACGCTGCGCGGCCGTGTGCTGCCGATCGGCGGCTTGAAGGAGAAGCTGCTGGCCGCCCAGCGCGGCGGCATCAAGACCGTGCTGATTCCGGAAGAGAACGCCAAGGATCTCGTCGACGTCAACGAGAGCATCAAGGCCGGTCTGAACATCATTCCGGTGTCGCGCATGGACGAGGTGCTGGCGCATGCGCTGGTGCGCAAGCCCGAGCCGATCGTGTGGGATGAGGTCGCCGCCAAACCGGCGGAAAAGGCCGAGGACGATGGTTCGGCCCTGACCGCGCACTGACGGCCAGCGGATAAAATTGGAACGGCGGCGTCCTCGGACGCCGCCGTTTTGCGTTTTGCAGCCCTCCGATTCGCCGCAAGCGCAGCAGCGGCCTAACGAATCACTTGCAAAGCAGGCGTTTTGAGCAAACCCTTCGCGCGCAACGGCGGGAATGCCGTTGATTCGAGGCAGCGCAGGAAAGGAATGGTCGATGACCAAGAATGAACTTATCGCTGCGGTGGCCGGCAAGGCTCAGATGACAAAGACCGCCGCGGCGACGGCGGTAGAGGCGACTTTCGACGCCATCACTTCAACCTTGAAGCGGGGCGGCGAAGTCAAAATCATGGGCTTTGGTAATTTCCGCGTGGTCAAACGTGCGGCGCGCGAGGGTCGCGATCCGCGCACCGGTACTCCCGTGAAGATCAAGGCCGCGAAGCGTCCGCGTTTCTCGGCCGGCAAAGGACTGAAAGAGGCGGTGAACCGGTAGTCTGCCACTAGCGTGGTGCTGACGCCCCCGCACCCTAGCGGGGGCGTTTTTATATGGCGTTCCAATCCGCTTACCGGGCCGCTTGCGTTGGCCGGATGGGGAGAGATAAAGGAAGGCGAGGGCGGTTAGCTCAGCTGGTAGAGCGCCTGCTTTACACGCAGGATGTCGGCGGTTCGAGTCCGTCACCGCCCACCAGCCTTCGCTTGCTGCGCAAGCTACGGCTTGGCAAGCCACGCGAACACAGAGCGCAGCAAGCGAAGGCTGCCGCGTCGTAGCCGAAGGCGAAGACGGGCGGAAAACCCGCTATGAAATATGTCTATATTCTTCAAGGCGTAGACGATCGTGAGCGTCATTACACCGGCGTTACCGACGATTTGAAAGCGCGGCTGATAAAGCATAATGCCGGGGAGGTATCGCATACCTCCAAATTCAGACCGTGGCGCCTGAACACCTACATCGCCTTTTCTGATGAAAAACGCGCGATTGCATTCGAACGATATCTAAAATCTGCTTCCGGCAGAGCATTTGCAAAGAAGCGCCTATGACCTCGCCAACGTCTATTAGGCGTTGAACGATGTCGCGTGGATTCTGCATTCCGTTAATCGGGTTCGAAGGCATCAGCGACGGTGAAATCCGCTCACCGGCGAACTCGCGGGGGGCGAACCGCTTCGCGTCGACAAGCGGAAGTGAGGCCGATCTCGAGACAAAAATACACACGCCCTTCGCCAACCTGGCGGGCGCCAAGCGTCTCGGCAATTGGCACCATGGGCCTCGCGCATACGCGCGAGGCCCATGGGCGTCGTGACTGCGACTAGACGGCTTCCTTCAGATCCTTGGCCGCACGGAAGGCAACCTTCTTGCTGGCCTTGATCTGGATGGCTTCGCCGGTGGCCGGGTTGCGGCCCATGCGGGCGGCGCGCTTGCGCACGACCAGGATGCCGAGGCCACCGATACGGATACGGTCGCCTTTCTTCAGATGCTTGGTGATCAGGTTCACCAGATCACCGAGGATCGCCTCGGTCTGCTTCTTCGACATCTCATGGTCTTCAGCGAGCTTCGCCGCGAGATGCTTGGTGGTCACGGTCGCCGCTGTTGCGGGTTTGGTTGCCATCGGTGGGGTCCTCCTCAGATGGGCTCAAGAAACTGGCCTACGACGGGGGGTTTAAGCGATTCGGCTAGCCAGCACCATCGATTTCTTAGCGAAAATAGGGGGTTTCTTGAATCGCAAACAAGAAAAAGCCCGTAAATAAGGCGGATGTCAGCCCGCCTCGCGCCATTTTGCTGGCAATCCAGGCGGTTCTTGACTTGGCGGAGGGCGGCCTTTAAGTCCGGCGGACCCCTTTGGGGGCGTAGCTCAGTTGGTTAGAGCGCCGGCCTGTCACGCCGGAGGCCGCGGGTTCGAGTCCCGTCGCTCCCGCCATTGTCTCAATGGCTGGAAACCGGTCCCTACGCTGGTTTCACCCCTCCCGGCCCGCAATTTTACCTCCGCTTGCTCTCTAGTGCGCGGCCATGGCCTGACGCGATCGGGCCTGCGCGAATTTCTGCGCGGTCATCGGCTTTGCAAGCAGGAAGCCTTGCGCCAGGTCGAAGCCCATCTCACGCACGGTGAAAAAGTCGGCTCGGGTCTCCACGCCTTCCGCTACGACGCGCGCGCCGAGGCTATCGGCGAGGTCGATGATCTGACGGCAAACCGTCTGCTTCAGCCGGTCGTCGGCACAGCCGGTTACGAAGGGTCGATCGACCTTGATCTCGACAAACGGAACGTCTTCAAGCCCGGCCAGAGCCGGCCAATCCGAGCCAAGGTCGTCGACCGAAATGCCGATGTTGCCGAACCGAAGCTGTCTGGCGGCGGCTTTCACCAAATCCAGGTTATCAATGACATCGGCGGCGTCGATCTCAACGATAAATCCTGTAAACGCTGGATGACTTGGCATTTGGCGACATAGATTGCCGATCGATTGTGCGTCCTGGAAGAAAGTGATCGGCAGGTTGATGGCGATCTCGACGTTCTGCTGTTGCGTGAAGTTTTGCCAATCCTCAATCGCCCGGCCGATCACGAACTCCGATAGAGCGCGCAGGTGAGGATCGTCCTTGCCGGGCAGGAAATAAGCCGGCGGAACGACTCCCCAGGTCGGATGCCGGACGCGGACCAGCGCCTCGGCGCCGCACATTTGCAGCGTGTGGGTGTTGAACTTCGGCTGGTACCAGAGCTCGAGCCAGCCCGCGCTGAGGGCCTCGGCCGCATCGATCACAGGATTCGGCGGCGCTTCATCAGGCATGAGGCTGGCCACGCTGTTGCGCAAGCTCCCGCTGTCAAAAGGCGTGGTGAGCGTGGGCAGCATCGCCATGCCGAGTTGCTCGCCGTGCTCCTGGACGGCAGCCGTCATCAGGGAGTCGCGTGGGCCAAGCAGGAGAATCTTGCCGTCGAATGCATTTGCTGCGAGCGCCTCCAGCATGGCGGCTGCCTCATTCCCGCCGGCCGACAATCCCATGACACAGAGGTCGGGCACCTGCGCACTCAGCACCGCGCTCAGCTCGCCGACTTGGCTGCACGCGCAGGTGATGAACCCCAATTCCTCCAGGGCTTCCGCGAGAAACTTCCGGATGTGCGGCTTACTGTCGATAATGCAAACGCGCGGCGCAACTTTTCGCCGGCCAAATCTGGCGGCCTGAAAAGCCTTTGCGGGGCTCTGATGCTGCATGGGCGCATTCCTCGTTAATGGCATTGGATGCGCGGAAGCTAACCATGTCTCGCCGGTGAAATGCGTACTGCGTCGAACGGTAGGGGAAAACTGTTCTGATCAATATTAACGTGCACACTGATAGTAAAATTTGAACGGCTGGTCTCATGCAGCCGCTGCATTGGGCTGTGAACGATCTTCAGCCGCCGCAAAGGCACGGTCGCCGCATTTGTGGGGCAATATGTCGAGAACTGTCGCCGCATTTGCGGCTTTGGGTCGCCCGCGCGGCTTGCCGATCATCGCGAATGTCATGCGCCACGCGCTGCGACGGTTGGAACGAGAGCGCATTCCCCGCGTTGGGACCGTATACCGCAAGGAAAAATCATGCCGAACGCTCTCGCCATCTTCCAGGGCCCGCACAATCTGTCCGCGCGGGAACGCACCATTTCCGTCATCGCGGGGCTGGGTCTTGCCGCAGCGGCCGCTAAGCCACGTCCCAATCCCATCCTGAACATCGCGGCGCTGCTCGGCGGCGCCTATCTCGCGATCCGCGGCGCCACCGGGCGGTGCCCGATCAAGCAGGCGTTGCTGTCAGGTCCCGCGGAGGTGGCGCCGGTGACGGTGAGGACGCCGGCTAAACGGTCTCGCGCCGCCGGGCGATAAAGCCCCAGATCACCAGCACGATGATCGCGCCGACCACCGCGCCGACGAAGCGCGCGCCTTCATCCGGCCCGTACCAGCCGATCGCCTGACCAAGCCAGGTTGCGACGAACGCGCCGAGGATGCCAAGAAGGGTGGTGAGGATGAAGCCGGAGGGCTCGTTCTTGCCGGGCATGATGAATTTGGCAACAACGCCCGCGACAAAGCCGATGATGATGGTCCAGATTATTCCCATGAGAAATGCCTTGCGGTGGTTGAACTGAAGCCCAACGCGCAGAGTGGCCCACGGTTGCAGCCGACGATCAGTCATTGATACGCTGACGGAACCTGCCCCGTGCCGCAACCTCGTAGAAGAAAGACCCCATGCCTGGCCTCTTGAGCGGCCGCGTTGCCCTGATCACCGGCGGCGGCGGCGAGATCGGTGGCGCCATCGCCCGGCGCTTTGCCTCCGAAGGCGCCGCAGTGGCGGTCGCCGACATCCGCCGCGACAAGGCGGAGGCCGTCGCCAAAGACATCAGCGAGCGCGCGGGGCGGTCGATCGCGGTACGAGCTAACGTCGCGGTTGCCGCCGACGCCGAGCGTTCCGTTCGTCATGCGGTTGAGGCCTTTGGGTCTCTGACAACGCTGGTAAATGTCGCGGCCGCGGTGACCCCGGACGGCACGGTCGAGACGCTGACGCTCGAGCAATGGAACGAGGCGCTGGCGACCAACCTCACCGGCGCTTTCCTGATGTGCAAATACGCCGTGCCGGAAATGCGCAAAGCGGGCGGCGGCGCCATCGTCAATATTGCTTCGCAGCTCGGGCAGATCGGGGTTCCCGGCCGGGCGCCTTATTCCACCAGCAAGGCGGCGCTCATCCAATTCACCAAATGCCTCGCCGGTGACCACGCCAAGGACGGCATCCGGGCCAACTCGCTGTCGCCGGGAGGGGTCGATACCGAGCGCACCGTGCGGCGTTTCGGCACGCGCGAAGCCGCCAACCGTGCGCGCGGGCCCTATCATCTGCTCGGACGCACCGGGCGGGTCGAGGAGATCGCGGCCGGGGCGCTGTTCCTCGCCTCCGAGCAATCCTCCTTCATGACGGGCGCGGATCTCTTGCTCGATGGCGGCTATCTGGCATTTAAAGGCGTGCTGTCAGCGCCGCCATAATCGCTGCGTCGGCCAAGACGATTTAAATTGTAATTCTAGTCGCATAGATAGAGACGTTCATCCCGTTCAGGAGGTTGTCTGCCGTGAGTTACGCGGTGAAAGAGGTGTTTCTGACCCTGCAGGGCGAGGGCGCCCATGCCGGGCGCCGGGCCGTCTTTTGCCGCTTTACGGGGTGCAATCTCTGGTCCGGGCAGGAGGCCGACCGCGCGGCGGCGCAATGCCAGTTTTGCGACACCGATTTCGTCGGGATGGATGGTACGCGCGGCGGGCGCTATGCCGATGCCGACAGTCTTGCGGCGGCGATCGAGGACGAATGGGGCGCGGAGAAAGAGGCGCGCTGGGTTGTGCTCACCGGCGGCGAGCCGTTGCTGCAGGTGGACGAGGCCCTGATCGAGGCGCTGCATCGCCGCGGCTTTGCGGTTGCGGTGGAGACCAATGGTACGATTGAGCCCCCGTCCGGCCTCGACTGGCTCTGCGTCAGTCCGAAGGCGGGCACGCAGTTGCGCGTGCGGGCGGGGCATGAATTAAAGCTGGTTTATCCGCAGGCGGGCGCGCCGCCGGAAGACTTCGCCGCGTTATCCTTCGAGCGGTTTTCGCTTCAGCCGATGGACGGCCCGAATGTGGCGGAGAACACCAGCAAAGCCGTCGATTATTGCCTGAAACATCCGGCCTGGCGGCTGAGCCTGCAGACGCACAAGACCTTGGGAATCCGCTGATGTGGGAAGTGACCAAATCCTTCTATTTCGATGCCGCGCATACCCTGAGCGGCACCACGCTCGGCGCGGCCGCGGAAGAGGTGCACGGCCATTCCTTCCGCGCGGAAGTGGCGGTTGAAGGCACGCCCGACCCGGCGACCGGGATGGTGCTCGACCTCGGCCGCCTGGATGAAGCGGTGGCGGCCATACGCAAACGGCTCGACCACAAGCTGCTGAACAAGATCGAGGGGCTGGGAAAGCCGACGCTGGAAAATCTCGCGCGCTACATCTGCGAGGAAATCGCGCATGTCGGACCGGTGACGCGCGTCACCGTCACCCGCGAGAGCTGCGCGGAAGCCTGCACCTACCGGCCGGACAAAAATTAGAAGCTTGCGCAAACCGGGTAAACTCGTCTGCGCTGCCGGCCATGACCAGAGAGTTCTTGGCTCATCAGCCGCGATAGACCGGCTCCGGCTGAGCGAAGAAGCTCAGCAGGATGTGGTAGACCAGCATGTAATTCTTCTGCTGGAAGCTGGCGTGCGAGATGCCGGGCATCACGGCAAAATGCTTGTCGGGCGAGGGCAGCCGTTTGAAGAACTCCAGCAGATCGTCAAACCCTGCGATGCCGTCCCATTGTCCGCGCATCACGATCGTCGGCATGGTGATCTTTTCCGGGTCGACGACCGGCAGCTTTGAACACATGTCCACATAAGTGCCGGTCGGTACGGAATCGTCGAGCGCCAGGATGGCATCGGCGAAGGCGCTGACCGTGCGCTCGTCGGCGGTGCCGGGATGGTCGCGGGTGAAGATCGAATGCACGAAAGCCTTGTCGATCGGCCGGCGGTTCTTCGACTGGAACTCTGCCAGCTTTTTCTTCCGTTCCTGCAGGGTAGGGCTGCCTTCTCCGGTCCAGACCATGGCGTCGAGCGCGAGGCGGCCGACCATCTCCGGATTGCGCTGGGCAAAGAGCGCGGCCTTCAGCGCGCCGGATGAGATGCCGTAGACCAGAAGGGGCCTGGCGCCGCGCAGCTTGCGGATGTATTCGCCGGCCGCCTTCAGATCGTCGGCCCCGCGGGAAATATCGGCATTATTGTCGCGGTCCTTGGTGGAACGGCCGTAGCCCTCGCTGTCGGTCGACCAGGTGTCGTAGCCCTGCTTGGCGAACCACTCCATCGCCGAGGAATCCGGCCGCCCCGGCACCTGCAGATCGAAAGTGGGCTGCGAGGCCATCGACGAGCCGTGCACGAACAGGACGATCCCCCTGGCTTTGGCCGGATCGCCGATGCATTTCTCCCATAGAAAGAGCTTCGCGCCGTCTCTGCTGGTCCAGTGTTCCTGGCCGGCGATCGATCCGGCCGCCGCAGTCTGATCGTGCATCTATTCGCCTTTCGCCCAAGGACAGGAAAACCGTGCGCCCCGCCGGCGCGAACTGCCATAGCACCTGAACCCATTATCGCGCTTTACGATTTTGGTCGCATCTCAGATCTGCGAAAAGTGTCACCCTGTCGTGCTTTGCGAGGGGGAGCCGGCCAAGCCTGCCTTGCCACTTTTGCTGCCCTGCGCTAAGCCTCAACCAATTCTAATCTGTGTCCCGATTCCGCAACGATTCCAGCATCTAACTCCCGCGGGATGGCCGGCAAAGGCCTTGGGGCAAGAAAATCCGGTCGGGGGGCTTTGATTTCGGTCCGCGGCTTCGGTCAGCGGACGGAAAAGGTTTGTGATGAACCAGCTGTTGCTCGATTACCTGCCGCTCGTGGTGTTCATCGGCGTCGCGCTTGTGCTCGGGGCGGCGCTGCTGATCGCGCCCTTTATCGTGGCCTTCAAGGCGCCCGACCCGATCAAGCTTTCCGCCTATGAATGCGGCTTCAATCCGTTTGACGACGCGCGCATGAAATTCGACGTGCGTTTCTACCTGGTGGCCATTCTCTTCATCATCTTCGACCTCGAAGTCAGCTTCTTGTTTCCTTGGGCCGTCGCCTTCGGAAAACTCGGTCTTTATGGCTTCTGGTCGATGATGGTTTTCCTTGCGGTGCTGACCGTCGGTTTTATCTATGAGTGGCGAAAGGGAGCCCTCGAATGGGATTGACCGAAAGATCGGGAGCGATCGTCGCGCCCACGCCGAAAGGGATTATCGACCCAAACACCGGCCGGCCGGCCGGCGCGGACGATCCGTATTTTGTCAGCCTCAATAATGAACTCGCCGACAAGGGCTTCCTGGTCGCGGCCGCCGACGATCTCATCACCTGGGCGCGCACCGGCTCGCTGATGTGGATGACCTTCGGGCTCGCCTGCTGCGCGGTCGAGATGATGCAGATGTCGATGCCGCGCTATGACGCCGAACGCTTCGGATTTGCGCCGCGCGCTTCGCCCCGCCAGTCGGACGTGATGATCGTCGCCGGCACGCTGACCAACAAGATGGCCCCGGCGCTGCGCCGCGTCTACGACCAGATGCCGGAGCCGCGCTATGTGATCTCGATGGGAAGCTGCGCCAACGGCGGCGGCTATTACCATTATTCCTATTCGGTGGTGCGCGGCTGCGACCGCATCGTGCCCGTGGACATTTACGTGCCCGGCTGTCCACCCACGGCGGAGGCGCTGCTCTACGGAGTCATGCTGTTGCAGAAGAAAATCCGCCGCACCGGCACGATCGAGCGTTGAGTACGATCATGGACGAGACGCTCGACACATTAGGCGCGACCATTACCCAGGCCCTGGCGCCCGCGGTCACCGGCCATAGCGTGGCTTTCGGCCAGCTGACGTTGCATGCCAACGCGATCGATATGGTGAAGGTGGCGACCTTCTTGCGCGACGACGCGCGCTGCCGCTTCACCTGCATCATCGACGTCACCGCGGTGGACTGGCCCGCGCGCGAGAAACGTTTCGATGTGGTCTGGCATTTTCTCTCGCCGACCAGGAACCAGCGCATCCGGGTGAAGGCGGAAGCGGACGAGAATACCGAGGTCCCGTCCATCATCTCGGTTTTCCCCGGTGCCGACTGGTTCGAACGCGAAACCTACGACCTCTACGGCGTGGTCTTCACCGGCCATCCCGATATGCGCCGCATCCTCACCGACTACGGATTCGAGGGGCATCCGCTGCGCAAGGATTTCCCGCTTACCGGATTTGTCGAAGTGCGTTGGGACGACGAGCAGAAGCGCGTGGTCTATGACCCGGTGCGGCTGGCGCAGGAATTCCGCAACTTCGATTTCCTTTCGCCCTGGGAAGGCACCGACTACGTGCTGCCGGGCGATGAAAAGGCGAAGGGGCAGGCCAACAAGCTCACTGGCGAGCCGGACAAAAAGGCGTCGCCATGAAAGCCACGCTGAAAGCCGGCCTGACGCATCGCTTCACCTATCAAGTGCCGACGCAGAAAACCGTGCCGCATCTCTATCAGGAAGCGCCCGAATTCCAGGCCATGCCGGAAGTCTTTGCCACCGGCTTCATGGTCGGGCTGATGGAGTGGACCTGCATCCAGTTGCTGGCGCCGCATCTCGACGCCGGCGAAGGCAGTCTCGGCACCCACATCGACGTCAGTCATATGGCGGCAACACCGGCCGGCTTGAAGGTCACCGTCGACGCGGAATGCACGGCCGTTCGCGGCCGTCGCGCCAGTTTCCGCGTGCGCGCCCATGACGGCATCGACATGATCGGCGAAGGCCGTCATGAACGCGCGATCGTCGCCTGGGACCGTTTCAATGCCAAGGTGGCTGAAAAAGCCGCCGCGTCGCCGAAAGGTGCATGATGGCCAAAGCCGCTCCCGCACCGCGCACCTTCACGATGAATTTCGGGCCGCAGCATCCGGCGGCGCATGGCGTGCTTCGCCTCGTGCTGGAACTCGACGGCGAAGTGGTCGAACGCGTCGATCCGCACATCGGCTTGCTTCATCGCGGCACCGAGAAGCTGATCGAACACAAGACCTATATGCAAGCGGTGCCGTATTTCGATCGGCTCGACTATGTCGCGCCGATGAACCAGGAGCACGCCTTCTGCATGGCGATCGAGAAATTGCTCGGCATCACCCCGCCGAAGCGCGCGCAACTGATCCGCGTGCTTTATTCCGAAATCGGACGGCTGCTCTCGCATCTCCTCAACGTCACCACCCAGGCGATGGACGTGGGCGCCCTGACGCCGCCGCTCTGGGGCTTCGAAGAACGCGAAAAGCTCATGGTCTTCTATGAGCGCGCCTCGGGCAGCCGCATGCATGCGAATTACTTCCGCGCCGGCGGTGTGCATCAGGATCTGCCGCCCAAGCTGATCGACGACATCTGGGCTTTCTGCGATCCGTTCCTGCAGGTCTGCGACGATCTCGACAATCTCGTGATGGAAAATCGCATCTTCAAGCAGCGCAATGTCGACATCGCGACGGTATCGCTCGCCGATGCCTGGGCCTGGGGATTTTCCGGCGTGATGGTGCGCGGCTCCGGCGCGGCCTGGGACCTGCGCAAGGCGCAGCCCTACGAATGCTACTCGGAACTCGAATTCGACATTCCGGTCGGCAAGAATGGCGACAACTACGACCGCCAGCTCATCCGCATGGAAGAGATGCGCCAGTCGGTCCGCATCATGAAGCAATGCCTGGAAAAGCTGCGCATGGCGGAAGGGCAGGGCCCGGTGAGCGTGCTCGACAACAAGATCGTGCCGCCCAAGCGCGGTGAGATGAAGCGCTCGATGGAAGCTCTGATCCATCACTTCAAGCTTTATACCGAGGGCTTCCACGTGCCGCCCGGCGAGGTCTACGCCGCGGTGGAAGCGCCGAAGGGCGAGTTCGGCGTTTATCTCGTCTCCGACGGCAGCAACAAGCCTTACAAATGCAAGATTCGCGCGCCCGGTTTCGCGCATCTGCAGGCTATGGATTTTCTCTGCAAAGGCCACATGCTCGCCGACGTGTCGGCGATTTTGGGATCGATCGACATCGTGTTTGGGGAGGTAGATCGATGAAGCGGCTCGTTGCCGTCGTGCTGGCTATTGCGCTCACCGGCTCGTCGTCACTCGCGCAAGATAAGCCGCAGGATAAGCCGACCGTGTCGGGCTACCTGGGGCAGGGATATCAGGTGATCCAGTCGGAGATCGGCAGTCCGTTCCTGCAATTCATCCTGAAGAAAGACAATCAACTCGTCTGGTGCTCGGTCGAACTTCGAACCGGCGAGACCCAAAGCTGCCGCGCTATCAAGTGAGTCGATAATGTCCGTCCGCCGCCTCGCCCCCGTCGAGATCCAGCCCAAGGAGTTCGCCTTCACGGCGGCGAATGTGAAATGGGCGAAGGGGCAAATCGCCAAATATCCCGAGGGCCGTCAGGCTTCGGCGGTGATCCCGCTATTGTGGCGCGCGCAGGAACAGGCCGGCGGCTGGGTGCCGCAAAAAGCCATCGAGCACGTCGCCGACATGCTGGGAATGGCTTACATCCGCGTGCTCGAGGTGGCGACCTTCTATACCATGTTCAATCTCGAGCCGATTGGCCGTTATCACGTTCAGCTTTGCGGCACGACGCCCTGCGTGCTGCGCGGCGCGGAAGACCTGAAGAAGATTTGTCACAAGCGCATCGGCGAGCAGTTCCATGTCACGCCCGACGGGAAATTCTCCTGGGTCGAAGTCGAGTGCCTCGGAGCCTGCGTGAACGCGCCGATGGTGCAGATCAATTATGATTTCTACGAGGACCTGACGGCCGACAGCTTGGAGGATATTCTCGATCAGCTCGCAGCGGGCATGGAGCCGAAGCCCGGGCCGCAGATCGACCGGCAATTTTCCGCGCCGGTGGGCGGGCCAACCACGCTCACCACCTTCAGTGGCAAAGCCGGCACGCCGCGCCAGCGCGGCCCCGCGCTCGCCGACGCTGAAGCAAAACGGCCGGGCGAGCCCGCCAGCGAGCGCGCGTCGCCGGTACCGAAACCACCCTTGGGCGAAAAGGCAAAGTAGCGATGCTCGAGGACAAAGACCGCATCTTCAAGAATCTCTATGGGCTCCACGACTGGAAGCTCAAGGGCGCGCGCGCGCGCGGCGCCTGGGACGGCACCAAGGATATCCTCGACAAGGGCCGGGACTGGATCGTCAGCGAGATGAAGGCCTCGGGCCTGCGCGGCCGCGGCGGGGCGGGATTCCCCACCGGACTGAAATGGTCCTTCATGCCCAAACAGTCCGACGGACGGCCGAGCTATCTCGTGGTCAATGCCGACGAGTCGGAGCCGGGCACCTGCAAGGACCGCGAGATCATGCGGCACGATCCGCATCTCTTGATCGAGGGCTGTCTGATCGCCGGCTGCGGTATGGGTGCGCATGTCGGCTACATCTATGTGCGCGGAGAATTCATCCGTGAGCGCGAACGGCTGCAATACGCCATCGACGAAGCTTATAAGGCCAAGCTGATCGGCAAGGACAACGTCCACGGCTTCCCCTTCGATCTCTATGTGCACCACGGCGCCGGCGCCTATATCTGCGGCGAAGAGACGGCGCTGCTGGAGAGCCTGGAGGGCAAGAAGGGCATGCCGCGGCTGAAGCCGCCGTTCCCGGCCAATGTCGGCCTCTACGGCTGCCCCACTACCGTGAATAATGTGGAGAGCATCGCGGTCGCGCCGGACATTCTGCGCCGCGGCGCGGCCTGGTTCGCCGGGATCGGACGGCCCAACAATACCGGCACCAAGCTGTTCTGCATCTCCGGGCACGTGAACAAGCCCTGCAACGTCGAAGAGGCAATGGGCATTCCCTTCCGCGAGCTGATCGACAAGCACGCCGGCGGCATTCGCGGCGGCTGGGATAATTTGCTGGCGGTCATTCCCGGCGGCTCGTCGGTACCTTGCCTGCCCGCGCAGCAATGCGGCGACGAGCTCTACATGGATTTCGACACGCTGAAGAACCTGAAGACCGGCCTCGGCACCGCCGCGGTGATCGTGATGGACAAGTCGACCGACATCGTGCGCGCCATCGCCCGTATTTCCTATTTCTACAAGCACGAGAGCTGCGGCCAGTGCACGCCCTGCCGTGAAGGCACCGGCTGGATGTGGCGCGTGCTCACCCGCATGGCCGAAGGCCGCGCGCAGAAGCGCGAGATCGGCATGTTGCTGGAGGTTACCACCCAGGTGGAAGGCCACACCATCTGCGCGCTCGGGGACGCGGCGGCTTGGCCGGTGCAGGGCCTGATCCGGCATTTCCGCCACGAGATCGAAAAGCGCATCGACGATTATTCCGCGCGGGCAGGTGGGCTCGGCGTGCGGGATCCGGTTCCAGCCGAGGCGGCGGAGTAAGCATCATGGCCACAGTAGAAATCGACCTTGCACATGTTTTGTCCGTCTATTCGGCGATCCTGAAGCAACCCAGCAAGACGCTGGTTCGCGATATCGGGGAACTTCCGTTTCCGAAGGAAGTGATCAAAATGGTGCTGAAGCATTGCATCAAGCTGACGGAGCCCGGAACCGAACGAGATTTTTTCCGGGGCGCCTACGTCTGCCTGGCCGATTTTCAGAATCTTTCAGACGACGAGAAGGTCGCCCTCGGTGGCTCGGAACCGGGTGGACCCATCGTGAAAGCACTGCATGAACGCCACGCTGCCGAAGTGGCGGCGTTGACCGAAGAGATGAAAGCTCCGGGCGTATAGCGAAATGACCAAAGTCATCATAGACGGCGCCGAGCTCGACGTGCCGCCCGAATACACGCTGCTGCAGGCCTGCGAGATGGCGGGCGCGGAGATCCCGCGCTTCTGCTTCCACGAGCGGCTGTCGATCGCCGGCAATTGCCGCATGTGCCTGATCGAGGTGAAAGGCGGTCCGGCGAAGCCGGTTGCCTCCTGCGCGCAGAATGTCCGCGATCTGCGTCCGGGGCCGAACGGCGAGCCGCCGGTCATGTTCACGCGCTCGCCGATGGTGAAGAAGGCGCGCGAGGGGGTGATGGAATTCCTGTTGATCAACCATCCGCTCGATTGCCCGATCTGCGACCAGGGCGGCGAATGCGATCTGCAGGACCAGGCCATGGCCTATGGCGTGGATTCCAGCCGCTTCCAGGAGAACAAGCGCGCGGTCGAGGATAAATATCTCGGCGCGCTGGTGAAGACCTCGATGAACCGCTGCATCCAGTGCACGCGCTGCGTGCGCTTCGCGGCGGAAGTGGCGGGCGTGCCGGAGATGGGCGCCACCGGCCGCGGCGAGGACATGGAGATCACCACCTATCTCGAGCAGGCGCTGACCTCCGAGCTGCAAGGCAACGTGGTCGATCTCTGCCCGGTCGGCGCGCTGACGTCGAAGCCGTACGCTTTCGCGGCGCGGCCATGGGAGCTGTCGAAGACGGAATCCGTCGACGTGATGGATGCGGTCGGCTCGGCCATCCGCATCGATGCGCGCGGGCGCGAAGTCATGCGCATCCTGCCGCGGGTCAACGAAGACGTGAACGAGGAATGGATTTCCGACAAGACGCGGCACGTGGTGGACGGTCTGCGCGCGCAGCGGCTCGACGTGCCTTACATCCGCGAGAATGGCCGGCTGCGCCAGGCCTCCTGGGCGGATGCCTTCGAGCTGATAGCCGCCAAGGTGAAGGGGACGACGCCGAACCGCATCGGTGCCATCGCCGGCGACCTTTCCGCCGTCGAAGAGATGTTCGCGCTAAAGGATCTGATGGCGCGGCTCGGCTCGCCGAACATTGACGCGCGGCAGGACGGCTCGGCGCTTGATCCCAAATGGGGCAGGGCGAGCTACCTGTTCAACGCCACCATCGCCGGCATCGAGAAGGCCGGCGCGCTGCTGATTATCGGCTCCAATCCGCGCCATGAAGCCGCCGTGCTCAACGCCCGCATTCTCAAGCGCTGGCGCGCCGGAAAATTCCCCATCGGCCTGATCGGGGAGCGCGCGGACCTGACCTATCACTATGATTACCTCGGCTCCGGCCCCGAAAGTCTGGTCAAGCTCGCTGGCGAGGAGGGCGACTTCGCCAAAGCCTGCCGGGCCGCCGAGCGGCCGCTCGTCATCGTCGGCGCGCATGTTTTCGCCCGCCAGGATGGCGCCGCTCTCGCCGCGCAAGCCGCCCGGACGGCGCTCGACCTCGGCGCGGTGCGGGACGGCTGGAACGGATTCTCCGTTCTGCACACCGCCGCCTCGCGCGTGGGCGCGCTCGATATCGGCTTCGTGCCGGGAGAGGGCGGCCTGCGCGCCACCGAGATGGCCGCCTCCGGCACGCTCGATCTGCTGTTCCTGCTCGGCGCTGACGAGATCGACGCCGCCCCGGGCGCTTTCGTCGTCTATATCGGCACCCACGGCGATCGCGGCGCGCACCGCGCGGATGTCATTCTGCCCGGCGCGGCCTATCCGGAAAAGTCCGGCATCTATGTGAATACCGAAGGCCGTGTGCAGATGGGCAAGCGCGCGTCCTTCCCGCCCGGCGATGCGCGCGAGGATTGGGCCATCATTCGCGCGCTGTCGGATCACCTGGGCGAGCGGCTGCCTTATGACTCGCTGGCGCAGCTGCGCCGCGCGATCTTCTCGGCGCATCCGCATCTTGCCCGTATCGACGCGATCGAACCCGGCAGTGCGGATGACATTCGCAAGCTGGCATCGCTTGGCGGCGCGCCCGACAAGGCGCCGTTCCGCCGGGCCATCGCGGATTTCTATTTCACCAATCCCATCGCGCGCGCCTCCGCGGGGATGGCGGAATGTTCGGCGCTGGCTCACGGCGGCGCCGTGCGCACGGCGGCGGAGTGACGGCCATGACTTTCGAAGAAATCTGGTCCGCTTATCTCTGGCCGCTTCTTATCATCGTGGCGCAGAGCCTGTTCCTGATGGTGACGCTGCTCATCATCATCGCCTATCTGCTGCTCGCCGACCGGAAGATCTGGGCGGCGGTGCAGATCCGGCGCGGCCCC
>DASSPI010000124.1:0-2346 GCA_035699705.1 Xanthobacteraceae bacterium | reverse complement strand
GGGCGTCAGCGGCGGCAGGATGGAAGGAAGCCGCGCCGCCAGCATCGACTTGCCGGCGCCGGGCGGGCCGGCCATCAGCAAGTTGTGTCCGCCGGCGGCGGCGACTTCGAGCGCGCGCTTGGCGCTTTCCTGTCCCTTGATGTCGGCGAGGTCGAGCGGCAGCTCTTCCTGCTCGCGGATTTTCGGCGTCGGCCGCGACAGCACCTGCGTGCCCTTGAAATGATTGGCGAGCTGGATGAGCGAAGCGGCCGCGACGATCTGCAGATCGGGAGACGCCCAGGCCGCCTCCGCGCCGCAGGCGGCGGGACAGATCAAGCCTTCGCCGCGCGCGTTGGCGCCGATCGCGGCGGGCAGCACGCCCGCCACCGCGGCGATGGAGCCGTCGAGCCCGAGCTCGCCCAGCACGGTGAAGCCCGACAGCGCGTCATGCGGAATGGCGCCGATCGCCGCCATCAGGCCGAGCGCGATCGGCAGATCGTAATGGCTGCCTTCCTTCGGCATGTCGGCGGGCGCAAGATTGACGGTGATGCGGCGCGAGGGCAGCGCGAGGCCGGAAGCGACCAGCGCCGAACGCACGCGCTCGCGCGCTTCGGAGACCGCCTTGTCCGCCAGCCCGACCACATGGAAAGCGGGCAGGCCCGGCGCCACCTGCACCTGGACGTCGACCGCGCGGGCCTCGATGCCCTCGAATGCCACGGTGGAAACGCGCTGAACCATTGCCGGCCGCCCCTGCCTGCGGGAAGACTAGCCGAGGCTTGGCAAAACGCAAGAACAATTAGGGAACACAGCCATGGCGCCGCCGGCGGAATTTTCGGAAGGCTTCGGCAAGTCATGGCCGCGTCTGGATTATTCCGCCTGGGCCGGCACCTGCGCGGCGCTGCATCTGTGGACGCAGGTGGTGGGCAAGATCCGGCTCGCGCTGGCGCCGCCGGTGAACCACTGGTGGGCCGTCACGCTCTATGTGACGGCGCGCGGGCTCACCACCTCGGCGATGCCCTGGCGGGGCGGCGCGCTGCAGATCGATTTCGATTTCATCGATCACCAGCTGATCCTGCGCATGAGCGACGGGCGCGTGGAACGCCTCGCGCTCGCGCCGCGCACCGTCGCGGATTTTTATGCGGAGGTGATGCGGCGGCTGCATGCGCTCGGCGTCGGCGTGCGGATCTGGACCATGCCGGTGGAAATTCCCGATGCCATTCCGTTCGACGCCGACCACGCGCACAGGAGCTACGACGCGGAGGCGGCAAACCTGTTCTGGCAGCAGCTCGTGCAGGTGCATCGCGTGTTCAATATTTTCCGCGCGCGCTTTCTCGGCAAATGCAGCCCGGCGCATTTTTTCTGGGGCAGTTTCGATCTGGCGGTGACGCGTTTCTCCGGCCGCGCCGCGCCGCCGATCCAGCGCACCGCGCCCAATCTCGGACTGTGGGTGATGCAGGAAGCCTATTCGCATGAGGTCAGCAGCGCCGGCTTCTGGCCGGGCAACGGCGGCTATGGCAAGGCGGCGTTCTATTCTTACGCCTATCCGGAGCCGCAAGGTTTTGCGCAGGCGGCGGTCAACGGCGCGAGCTACGACAGCGCGCTCGGCGAGTTCGTCTTGCCTTATGATGCGGTGGCGAAGTCCGCTTCGCCGGACGAGACGCTGCTGACTTTCCTGCAAGTAACTTACGACGCCGCCGCCGGGCGCGCGAAATGGGATCGCGCGGCGCTGGAGCGGAACGGGCCGGGAAAATAAAGCGACGGCTGCGGCCGCGCGGGTGCGGCGCCTGCGCGGTCGCGTTCAATCCAGCCCCTCGTCGTCCCTGCGTTTCCTGTTACGCCTTCGGGGCTTGCTGTCGGCGTCCCGCGTTGTTTCCAGCCCGAACACCCAACTGCCAACCAGGCCGATCGCGATGAGGACCGCGCCAAGAAGCAGAACATCGAGGTGTTCCTGGAACCACCTGAAAACGCCCATCGAGCCGTTCACCGCTTCGCCGTTGGGGAATTCTTGTTTCGCTGTATCCACCGGCGAATGGAAAGCTTCAAGACCTTTGCGCCACGCTGCCGTCCGCGGTTATGCCCACTATCGACAGGCCTGCTCACGGACGCCGCTTTTCCTCGACTTCTTGCAAAATACAGCTATCCTGAACTCACCTTGCTCATCCGGGGGCGCCATCTAGAGGCGTTCTGTTTGGCGGAGCAATCTGACGGGGCCGGAATCGGGCAAACCCGACGCCGGCTGGTGCGGCGCCTGCGGCGTGACTCGCAATCACGCTCCGGGAGGCAAGGGTCACCGTCCGCTCCAACTAGGTGGGGCTGCCTTCGATGGCTGGACGCGGCACGGCGAAGGGCGGCGAAAGCCGCCCGGGG
>DASSPI010000123.1:0-18425 GCA_035699705.1 Xanthobacteraceae bacterium | reverse complement strand
GCGCAGCCCCTGTGTTGCCCCTCGCGCGTGTCGATGCTGACGGGCAGATACCCTCATAACCATGGCGTTCGAGCCAACACTGGCGCAAACGGCGGATATGATCGTTACATGGCAAACGGCCTCGACGCCGTTTCCTGGCCCGCGATTTTGCAAACAGAGTACTATACCGGCATGTTCGGGAAATTCCTGAACGGCTACCAGCGCACCGCGCGCCCGGGCCTGCCCAAAGGCTGGGACTGGTGGTTCGCTCTTGGGCGGGGAACAGCGCGACCGTTCAACTGGAAGGCGAACTTGAACGGGACCACCGTGAGTTATTCCGGTGCGACCGATGCGGTGTACCAAACAAACGTCCTGGCCGAGCAAGTCGTGGCGGCGATCGGGCGAAAGAAGGAATACAAAAAGCCCTTCGCGATACTGTTCACGCCGTTTTCCCCGCACCTGCCATCCAGGCCGGCTCTTCAGTTTGAAGGAATGTATGCCGCCGAGCCATTCGCGCCGGCTTCGAAACCGTCTTTCAACGAGGAAGACGTGACGGACAAGCCCGGGTTTCTTCAGTCTACCGGACGACTTGCCGCAGGTCGCATCGCTGAGCTCGCGGTCGAGTGGCGCCGCATGCTCGAAAGCGCCCGAAGTGTCGACAGGGCGTTCCAACAGATCTGGCAGAAGCTCGAGAGCGACGGGCAGCTTGCAAATACCTTTATTTTATTCGCAAGTGACAACGGTTTCTCATGGGGCGAACATCGCATAACAAAAAAGATGATGCCCTATCAGGAGAGCATTAAATCGACGATGTATGTCTGGGGCCCTGGCGTCGTTCCGGGTGTCGATCCGCGGATCGTCTCGAACATCGATTTTCTGCCGACTTTCGCCGAAATCGCCGGCATGCGTGTGCCGGATCCGGTGGACGGCCGCTCGATGCTGCCCTTGCTTCGAAACGAAACCGCGAATTGGCGGACGTCTTTTTTGACGCAAGGCTTTCCAGCCGAGGCGAGTGACGCGGGCAAAAGAAGAGGTAACGACTATCGCGTGTTGGTGACTTCAGATTGGGTTTACATAAGGTACGCGGACGAAGCCGAGTTCTACGATCTGACGGCCGACCCGTTTCAAACCAAAAATGCGGTGCGCTCACTGGATCCCGAATTCGTCGCTTCCGTCGAACGGCGTCTCGATTTGCTGTCGCGATGCTCGGGGTCCAACTGTCAGCCTATTGAAGACGCGCCACTGCCAGTGAGAACAAAAGAGTGACGCGAACTGACACAGATGGCGGGCCCCGCAGCGTCGATCAACGGATGATCACCGTCTCGCAAATACGATTTCCACGCGGCGGTTCTTCTGTCTGCCTTCCGGATCGTCGGAGCCGTCAGGCTTGGCGTTGGGCGCGACCGGGCGCGAAGCGCCGAAGCCCTTGATCTGGAAGCGCACCTGGCGCAGCCCCTCGCGCTCGACCAGCCATTTCTGTACGGACGTGGATCGCCGCTGCGAGAGCTTTTCGTTATAGGCCGGCGAGCCCTTGGCATCGGTATGGCCTTCGATCGTCACGGCCCCGCGCGCGCTGGTTCGGATCAGATCGCCGACCTGCTTCAGCGCGGTCTCCGCGGCCGGGCGAATGTCGGCCTTGTCGAAATCGAACAGGATGTCGGCAGCCAATTCGATCCGGATCTCGGTGGCCGTCTCCTTCACCTGCAGGCTTTGCACTTGCCCGGCCAGATTCTCGACCTTGAAAACGAGAGTGTCGGTCTTGAACACGAGAGTCTCGGCCGGGAAAACGAGGTTGCGAACCTGTCCCGAAACCTGCTGCTGGGCCAGCGCGCCCGAGACGCAGAAGACGCCGAACACAGCCGCGGCGATCAGCCGCCACATCGCTTCGCCCTCAGCGTTCGGTGATCGGGACGGACTCGATCGGCTCGAAACCGCTGACGACCACCGTTATCTTCTGCACCGTCGCAGGCGGCGCCGGGAACTTCGCCCACAGATTCACCGGGTCGTCCTTGGATACGTTCCCCTTGATAGCGGTGCATTCGCAATTGTTGCTGGAGTCCTTGACGACGAGGTACTTCTTCTTGCCGGCGGCGTCGATCAAATGCACCCTGTCATCGAGAAAGCCGCCCAGAAGCTGATAAAGTTGCGAAGCCTCGTCACGGTCAGTGACCACCCGGAAGCGCAATGTGACGGTGCCGCCGTCGTCGCGCTTGAGATCGCGCACCACCACCTTGGTGCCCGCTTTTTCGCCCTCGCCGGCGAGCTCCTGCGCGAAGACCGCGGGCGACGTCGAGAGCAGCCCGAGCGAAATGAGGGCGCACAACAGGTTCCGGTTCATGGAAGTCCTCCCCACAAATAGCTTGATGGTTCAGAGTTGTTCGTGGCCACAATCACGGCCGATGATAGCGGCGCGCCGTGGTTGAGGCAATTAGATGATGCCTTATCAGGAGAGCATTAAATCGGGGCCCTGGCGTCCGATCTGACAGCCGACCCGTCTCAAACCAATAATGCGGTGCGCTCACTGGATCCCGAATTGTTCGCTTCCGTCGAACGGCGTCTTGATTTGCTGGCGCGATGCTCGGGGTCCAACTGTCAGCCTATTGAAGACGCGCCACTGCCAGTGAGAACAAGAGAGTGACGCAAAACCGGTTGGCTGCTCGTCGGCCAAGTGCGAAAATGATCAATGCTGAGTCCACCCCAAGGGGGATAGATCATGTCGCTTGGACTGATCCTCGTTATCGTTCTCGTCATCTTTCTGCTTGGTGGGTTCAGTGGCCGCTTCGGCGGCTACGGTTACGGCTTCGGCCATGGCGGAATTGGGGTCATCGGTGTCATTCCAATCATTCTGGTCGTGCTGCTTGTCATGGGGCGCCTGTAGTCTGGCGGGAGCGATGTAGGATGAGCCGTCTTCACCTGCATCCAGAGGATCACCTCGTCGCACGTATCGGCTGGTTGCGGGCCGCGGTTCTAGGCGCCAACGACGGTATTGTTTCGACCGCGAGCCTGATCGTTGGCGTCGCCGCGGCGACGGCCACGCAGAATGATGTGCTGATCGCGGGGATTGCGGGACTGGTGGCCGGCGCCATGTCGATGGCCGCCGGCGAATATGTGTCCGTCAGTTCGCAATCGGATACCGAACAGGCCGACCTTGCGCGCGAACGCAAGGAATTGAAGGATAGCCCAGAATTTGAGCTCGATGAGCTGACGGACATTTACGTCAAGCGCGGTGTCGATCAGGCGCTTGCGCGACGGGTCGTCGAGCAGCTGATGGCAAAAGATGCCTTGATGGCGCACGCCCGCGATGAGCTTGGGATTTCGGAAATCACCACCGCGCGGCCCGTGCAAGCTGCGTTGACTTCAGCCGCGACGTTCGCGGTCGGTGCGGCCATGCCCTTGCTCATGGTGGTGGTGTCGCCCGCGAGCGCGCTTGTCCCCATCGTGTCCGCCGCATCTTTGGTTTTCCTTGCCCTTCTCGGCGCGATCGGAGCCAAAGCCGGTGGCGCGAATGTCCTGCGCGCTACCGCGCGAGTGACATTATGGGGCGCGCTCGCCATGGCTCTGACTGCGGGCATCGGCGCGGTGTTCGGCACGGTGGTCTGAATTCGATTATGAGGTCATCGCGTGCCGCACACGGGTGCCGGTAGTTGGCGCTTTGTTGTGGTCATCCGTGTACTGTTTTGGACCGTATCTATTCAGTGAGCTGTTTCACCTCCGCCACGGCTAAGCCGCGGGACGCTAAAATCCCGGCGCTTGCCGAGCGCGGCGGCGGGCGGTCAGCGCCGATTCAACTGGCGCCATCCCACCACTGTGGACGTGATGGGTGCTGACCGCCCTAGGCGGCTTTGGGCGAAAGCGAGGTGCCGCTGGTGCTCGCTGAGAGGAGAAGCCCTGCGGGGCTGCGAGGGCGCCGTCAATTCCCGGCGGAGCGCGGCGGATATCGTCATCATCGACCAGCAGCAGATCAAAGGCACAGGCGAAAGCCGCGTGATCGTTGATGCGAGAATGCAGCGCGTCGAAGTCGTAAAAAAGATTCTTCCGCATCACTCTTCGCGGCCAGCTCTTTTTTCACGGCGGATGCGTTAGATCGTCGGCAGTGCTCCAGGGCGTCTTGATTGTAGCTGGGTCGGGCAAACATCAATGTCATTCGCGACACGTCCCTCCAAGGCTCGGGAATGATCTTGATGCAATTGCTAGCTCTTCGCGAGTGATCCGGCACGCCACTACTCGTTACCAACAGAAAAATGCCGAGCTTTGCGCCCCGATGTGGGGAAATGCCGAAACGTGCCAACATTTAGCCATAAGAACCGATTTACGTCTCATCTGCAGGTTGAGTCGACGATTGAAGTGATTTGGAACAGAGGAGAAAGCGTAGTGAAATTAATGAAAAGAGTTACAATAATTGCTGCCGTCGCTGCGATGGCAGCAGCTACGGTTTTGTTCAGCGCCACACCGAGCGACGCCAAGACGGATAAGGTCCGGCTCCGTTGCAAGGCGGAGACGACGACGCTGCAGGTGGATGCGCGATACTTCGAGCTCATCAATCCCAATAAAACACGCGAAAAATTCCGCGCTCATTTGGAGGGAAGTGGCGAGGGTCTCGTTCCGGGCGCACAGGTCGGCGTGCTCGTTGATACGGTCCTGGTCGGCAGCATCACACTCGTGGAGGACGTGCCAGGCGAGGTCGAGGGGCAGCTTCGCTTCGACAGCAAGAGCAAGGGCCAGCTCGGCAACAAGTCGCGGCCCTTCCCGGCCAATTTCCCCGAACTGGTCGAGGGGAGCCTGGTCGAGTTCCAGCTTGGTGGCGTCACCGTGCTCGGCTGCGAGCTTCTCTGAGCACAATTCTGCGAAAATTTGGCCGCGGCTTCTTCCCGCCAGCCGCGGCCGTTCATGCATCGCGCGAAATTGCAGTTGGGACGAGACGCAGCCCTACTGCGATCATCATCAGATCGAAAGGCATAGGCGAAAGCCCGCTTCATCGTTCAAACGAGAATGCGGATGGTACCGAGTCGGGGTGGCAAATGCTTATGTTGGCAAGTATCCCGCGGATCTAGGTCTGCATGTGCCGATGGAGCGGCTCGACCTTTCTGCACTTCCTGCGCTTTGTGCTTAGGGGAGTGGAATCCTCGAACTATTGCGATCACATGCCGGTGTTTCCCATATGCTTCCCAATCGGCTCTTCTGGGAAGCATCCGGATCGGGATAATATAAGAAACCCCTGATTTTGTTGGTGAGCGCGCCGGGGCTCGAACCCGGGACCCCCTGATTAAAAGTCAGGTGCTCTACCATCTGAGCTACGCGCTCGCCCGGGCGTGGTTTACGGGCGGCTTGGGATGGGGTCAATAGCGCCGCCAACAGCCCCCACGTTTGGCCGCCCGAAAAAAAAGCCCCGCCGAAGCGGGGCTTTGTTGCATTCGGCGGTATTGGATTTCAGGCCGTGCCCATGCACTTCTTCTCGGCGGCCCGGCGTTTGAGGAACTGAACGGCGGAGTATTTCTTTTTCGCCTGTTCCACGCAGGCCTGCTGCTTGGCGGTCATGGCGGCGCCCTTCTTTTTCGTGCTGGCAGCATCAGCCGAGACGGCGAAGGCAGTGGCGAGCAAGGCCGCGGCAACGGTCGTAAAAATGGCTTTCATGGAATTTCTCCTGCTGACTATTTACGCGCGGATAATTCGCCAGCGCCGGGCGGGTTCCGGAGGAATCTGGCAAACCGCTCAAAATCCATCAGAAATGACATTCCCGCGCATGGGGTATTGGGCCTCCGCAGCGGGCTGCGATTTGCTACAGTCATCCTTCCTACCAGCGCAAAGAGTGTTCGATGCCGATCAATAACCGTGTCGCCGCCATGCATGGCGAAATCGCCGCATGGCGGCGTGACATCCACGCCCATCCGGAGCTGCTTTACGACGTGCATCGCACGGCGGCGACCGTGGCTGAAAAGCTCCGCGCCTTCGGCTGCGACGAGGTCGCGACCGGGCTCGGGCGCACCGGCGTGGTCGGCCTGATCCGCGGGCGGCGTCCCGCCAAGGGCGGCGAGCGGGTGATCGGCCTGCGCGCCGACATGGACGCGCTGCCGATCGCGGAAGCCACCGGCGCGCCTTACGCCTCAAAGAATCCAGGCAAGATGCATGCCTGCGGGCATGACGGCCATACCGCCATGCTGCTCGGCGCCGCGAAATATCTCACCGAGACGCGCAATTTCGCCGGCACGGCGGCGGTGATCTTCCAGCCGGCGGAGGAGGGCGGCGCGGGCGCCAAGGCGATGATCGAGGACGGGCTGATGGACCGCTTCCGGATCGAGGAGGTCTACGGCATGCATAATTTCCCCGGCCTGCCGGTCGGGCATTTCGCCATCCGGTCCGGCCCGGTGATGGCGGCGACCGACACCATCACGATCGACATCGAAGGCGTCGGCGGACATGCGGCGCGCCCGCAATTCGCCATCGACCCGATCCTGGTCGGCGCGCAAATCATCAATCAGGTGCAGTCGGTGGTGGCGCGCAATGTCGATCCGGTGGATTCGGCGGTCATTTCGATCTGCGTGTTCCAGGCCGGCACCGCCGAGAACATCATCCCGCAGACCGCGAGGCTGCGCGGCACCGCGCGCAGCTTTGTGCCGGAAGTGCGCGATCTGCTGGAGCGCCGCTTGCACGAATTGGTGGAGGGAATTGCGCGCGCCTACGGCGCCGAGGCCACGCTGACCTATCGGCGCGGCTATCCGGTCACCCGCAATCACGAGGAGCAGACCGCATTCGCCGCGCAGGTGGCGGCGGAAGTGGCCGGCGCCGAGCGGGTCGACACCGACATGGCGCCGGTGATGGGCGCGGAGGATTTCTCCTACATGCTGGAAGCGCGGCCCGGCGCTTTCATCTTTGTCGGCAACGGCGACACCGCCGGCCTGCATCATCAGGCCTACGACTTCAACGACGAGGCGATCCCGGTCGGGACGTCCTACTGGGTGCGGCTGGTGGAAACCGCGCTGGCGGAGTAGCGGCCAACGCCAGTTATTCCCGCACCCCGCCGAAGCCTTGTGCGTAGGTGAGTCGCGAGGATGAGCGATTTTGTCTGCTTCGTCATGCCCGGCTTTATGCCGGGCATGACGCTTAGGGACGCAGTGCGTCCGGAATCGAGATGACCGGGACAAGCCCGGCCATGACGACGTCAGTTTTTTGTTTCGAGCTTACAGCGCAATCGCGATGTTCTTGACGTGGGTGTTCGAGAGCATCTCCTCGATCACCTTGTCGCGGCCATAGCCCGACTGCTTGATGCCGCCATAGGGCGTGCCGAGCGCCTGGCCGCCGGCGGTGTTGACCCAGACATAGCCCGCCTCGATGCGCCGGGCGGCTTTATGCGCGGTCGAGATGTTCGAGGTGAAGACCGCGCCGGTGAGGCCGTATTCGACCGCGTTGACGTCGGCGAACATCTTCTCCTCATCCGACCATTTCATCACCGACAGGATCGGCCCGAACACCTCCTCATTGGCGATGCGCATGTTCTGGGTCACGTCGGCGAACACGGTCGGCTCGACGAAGAAGCCGCCCTTCAGCTTGGGATCGTCGGAGGCCTTGCCGCCGGTCATCAGCTTCGCGCCGTCCTTCTTGGCGATCTCGATATAGGACAGCACCTTGTCGAACTGCGCCTTGGAGACGAGTGCGCCCATCTTGCAGTCCTCGTCGAGCGGATTGCCCGGCTTGATCTTGGAGATGCCGTCGACGACGCCCTTGAGCACCTCGTCATAGACCTTTTCATGCACCATCAGGCGCGACATCGATCCGCAGGACTGGCCGCACCAGGAGAAGTTCATGCCGGAGATGGCGAACTTGATGGCTTTCTTGATGTCGGCGTCCGGATAGACGATCAGCGCGTTCTTGCCGCCGAGCTCGAGCTCGACATGCTTGAGCCGGTCGGCGGCGCCCTTGGCCACGGCGCGCCCGGTCGGCGCGCTGCCGACGAGCGACATTTTGGCAATCAGCGGATGCGCCACCATGGCCTGGCCGCATTCCACGCCGCCGGAGACGACGTTGACCACGCCGGGCGGCAGGATGCCGTCGATCAGCTCCATCAGCCGGTAGGCCGAGAGCGGCGCCTGATAGGCGGCCTTCACCACCATGGTGCAGCCGGCGCCCAGCACCGCGCCGAATTTTGCCGCGGTGAAGGCGAAGGGATGGTTGTAGGCGACGATGCGGCCGACGACGCCGACCGGCTCGCGCACGGTCATGTTCACGACGTCCTCGCCGAGCGGGATGGTCGAGCCGTGGACCTGCAGCACCAGACCGGCAAAATAATCGATGGCGGCGGCGGCGTTGGTGATGTCGCGGCGAAGCGCGCTGATCGGATTGCCGCAGTTGAGCGAGTCGATGAGCGCAAATTCCTCGGCATTGGCGCGGATCACCGCCGAGACCTTGCGCATCAGCGCGGCGCGGTCGGTCGGCTTGACCTTGCGCCATTCCTGAAAGGCCTTGTGTGCGGCCTTCGCGGCGGCATCGACGTCAGCGGCATTCGCATTGGGCGCGTGGCCGAGGCTCTCGCCGGTGGCCGGATTGATGGTTTCGGCGTAGCCGCCCTGCGGCTTGACCCAGGCGCCGCCGATATAAAGGTCGCGATGGGTGGGAAGCGGCGAGCGGCCTTTGGCGTCCGTTGAATCCCGAAGCGCTGTAACCGTCATGTCATCCTCCCGTTGGTGATTGGCGGCGCGATGTTACGGCGCGGCGGCGCGCATGACAATGCGCCGGCGAAAACCCATGAGAAGGAAACTTTAGCCCTGGGGCGCGGTCTCGACGCTCTGGTCGGAACGGACCGGCGCCTCAGCCACAACCGGCGTCCCCGCCACGGCCGGAGCCGCAGGCCGCCGCAACAGGAGTTCGGCGGTGCGGGCCTCGATGCTGCGCCAATAGGCGAACTCATTGAGCCTGGTGCCCTCGATTGACGCGATAATGACGGCGGCCAGGAAAGGCAGGCTCTGCACCACCAGCACGGCGGCGAAAATATTGATCTCGCGCACTTCCTTGTAATTGGTCGCAACCAGGACGGCGGCGGCGAACAGCAGCAGCGCGCCCAGCACCGCTTCCCAGAAAGCCGGGAAGTCAGGGCCGCGCGTGCCGCGGCCGCCCTTGGCGGTGCGCACGAAGGGAAGATGCTCCCAGATCAGGCCATGCGTGACCGCGCGCGCGACGGTCCATTGCACCGACATGGCGGCCAAAACCGTGATGATCAGCTGGCGCAGCGGGATCGCCACCCGCAGGCGGTAGAGCGCCGCGAAATGCACGACCGAAACCACAAAGGCCGCCAGGATCGGGATGGTCAGGATGGTGTCGGGGATTGCGATGCCGGCAAAGGCGACGAACGGCACCCAGATCAGATTGAGGATGGCGACCGCGACGCCGATGCATTCGGCGCCGAGCCAGTTCAGCCAGCCGACGCCGAACTCACGCTTCTGCTCGCGGGTGAGCAGGCTGGCGCCCGGCAGGAAATGCCGCCAGTGCTTTCGCAAAATCTGGAAGCCGCCATAGGCCCAGCGATGGCGCTGTTTCTTGTAGGCCTCGAAGGTATCGGGCAACAGGCCATAGCCGTAGCGGCGGTTGGTATAATGAGCGAGCCAGCCGTGCTCCAGGATGCTCAGGCCGAGATCGGTGTCCTCGCAGATGGTGTCGCTCGACCATCCGCCTACCTGATCGAGCGCCGTGCGGCGGATCAGGCACATGGTGCCGTGCACGATGATGGCGTTGACCTCGTTGCGCCGGACCATGCCGATGTCGAAGAAGCCGGCATACTCGCCATTCATGGCGTGATGCATCACGCTGCGGTCGCCGTCGCGGTGATCCTGCGGCGCCTGCACCAGCGCGACCTTGGGATCGGCGAATAGCGGCGCCAGATCCTTCAGCCAGTCCGGCTGCACTACATAGTCGGCGTCGATGATGCCGATCACCTCGGCATCGGGCGCGGTGTGGGCGAGGGCGAGCCGCAGCGCGCCGGCCTTGAAGCCCGGCAGGTTGTCCGCGTTGACGAACTTGAAGCGCTCGCCGAGTGTCAGGCAGTGCTCCTGGATCGGTTGCCAGAAGGCGGGGTCGGGCGTGTTGTTGACCACGACCACGCATTCGAAATTCGGATAATTCAGGCGCGAGACCGAATCGAGCGTCGCCTTCAGCATCTCCGGCGGCTCGCAATAGGCGGGAACGTGGATCGAGACTTTCGGCGCGAAGGCTTGCTCCTCCGGCACGATCGACGGCGTGGCGCCCGGCACCAGCCGGCGCGGCTTGCGGCCGAAGGCGACGGCGGCGATGTCATCGACGCGGGCAAAGGCAATCGCCACCAGCGGGATCAGCAGCAAGAGTCCAAGCCCGAGCGCGAAGGCCGCACCCGGCACGAAATAATGTTTGTCCCAGAAAGAGAAGACGATGGCGAACCAGGCGCCGACAATATTCGCGGACGCCGCCAGCGTGGCAGCCTGCCAGACCGTGGGCGCGCTGAGCGCGAGCATCGGCAGCGAGAACAGAAGCGCGAGCAGCAGCGCGAGGCCGGCAAGCTTCCAGTGGTCGGGATCGCCGACCGGTCCGGTCCAGGAGAATTTCGGTTGGCGCGAGGCATCGAAGATGCCCCAGTAGGCGCCGACGCCGCCTTCGATCGCGACCTTCCAGGGCTGATCGATTGCCTCGACCAGATTGTAGTCGATGCCGAATGCTTCCGCGCGGTTCAGGAAATCGCGCACCACGATAGCCTGCTCGAGGCGGCCGGGGTTCGCCTTCTTCATGTTGTAACCGCCGCTCGGCCAGCCGAACTCGGCGATCACGATGCGCTTGCCAGGATAAAGACGGCGCAGGAGGTCGTAGGCGCCGATTGCGGCGTCGACCGCGGCGGTTTCCGACACGCCTTCCCAGTAGGGCAGGATATGGACGGCGATATAGTCCACGGCGGAGACCAGCTCCGGATGATCGCGCCAGACGCTCCAGATTTCTCCGGTCGTCACCGGCACGGGGCTGGAGCGCTTCACGCGCTGGATGGTCTTGATCAGATCCGCGACTTTCATTTCGCCGCGGAAGATGGCTTCGTTGCCGACCACGATGCCGTTGACGTTGTTGTGGCGGCGGGCGAGCTCGATAGCGTTGCGCACCTCGCGCTCGTTGCGCTCCAGATCCTTGTCGAGCCAGGCGCCGACCGTGACCTTTAAACCCTGTTCGGCGGCGGCAGCCGGAACGAGCTCAACCCCCCCGGTCGACGAATAGGTGCGGACCGCGCGCGTGTAGGGCGCCAGCAGTTTCATGTCGGCGCGGATCTGCCGGATATTGGCGACGGCGTTCTGCTGCGCGGATTTTTCGTATGGCGCGTAGGAAAGACTGGCGAGCTGGGCGCCTTCGAAATTAGGCGCCGCCGTTTTGTTGCCCGCTAATGCCCAAACACCGGCATGCACGCACGCAACAAGTGCGATGACGGCAATTACACTGCGCATCGAAATCAACTACCAAAAGCGGGGCAGGAAATTGGATCCGAACCCGTCCCCTGGGTTTTGCCCGAGAACGGCTGCCGAAAGCAGCCTATCCCAGCGTCCATAAGTCCAGCAAGTAAGGTACGCGTGATGGCGATTTAAGGGCGGTCACCGAGGCGTTATGGGTTAAATAAATGAAACGTAGATGACCGTACATTCATCGCCGGGCGGGGTTTGCGGTGGTCGCTGCCGGAGCATCCTGCGCATTGGCCGCACCGGGGTTGATCCAGCAGGCATGCACGCGGCTGTTCAGGCTGTCGGGGGTCTTGCCTTCCGGCGGCTTGCCTTCGGACGCCTTGCTCTCGAAGGGTCCCTGGCGGACGACGCAACGGAAGGTCGCCTGGATATGGGCGGCCGGGCAGCCGAACCGGTCATAGAGATCGAGATGGCGGAAGGCGGTATCAAGGTCGTCCCGCCACAGCAGGCTGACCACGCGCCGTCCCAGCCAGACGCATTCGGCATCGCCCGCCGGGCCGTTCAAGGCCGCCGCCGCCTCGGCGAGCCCATCGGACTTCTGGCCGTTTTTGCCGCTCTCGCCGGCGGCGCCGGACTGGCTCTGCTGGTCCGGCCTCAGCTCACCGCTTTGAGCCAGGGCCGGCAGGGCCGACAAGGACAGGGCCGCCGCGCAGAGCGCGGCCGGCAGCAGACGCGGTAAGAAACCCATCATACTCTTTGCTTGCTTGACGCCACCCCAACAGGAACGGCTACCTGCGCATTAGATTCCGACAGGAATACGACAAGGCGCAGGCGACGTTCGGTTTCGCTACTTTGCGGAACCCCGGGCACATGTCCAGCACCGTTCACACTCTTGATTAAAGGCCGGGCCTTTGGCACCGGTGCTGGTGCAGGTTAATCCCAGCCGATTCCCGGTCAGCGGAGCGCGGATGCGCCTTCCCTTAGCGCTGTTTGCGGTTTTGACGGCGGTGATCTTCGCGGTCTGGTGGGCGCTCGGGGCCGCCGTCCAGATGCCGCCTTCGCCCCTGGAGCCGGGCGAAAAGCTTAACTGCATTTCCTATGCGCCATTTCGTCCCGGGCAGTCTCCCTTCGATCCAGCCACCCGGATCGAGCCGCGGCAGATCGATGAGGACCTGGCTCTGCTCGCTCCGGTCACGGGATGCATCCGCACCTATTCGACGGACTACAATCTCGACCATGTTCCCGAGATCGCCAGGCGCCATGGATTGAAGGTCATCCAGGGGCTCTGGCTGTCGGGGGAGCCTGACAAGAACCGTTACCAAATCCAAACCGCGATCGAGCTGGCCAAGCGCTATCCCGACGTCATCAGCGCGGTGGTCGTCGGCAATGAGGTGCTGCTTCGGGGGGAGATGTCGGCGGCGGACCTCCTTAACGTCATCCGGACGGTGAAAGCGCAGGTCCCGGTCCGGGTCACCTACGCCGATGTCTGGGAATTCTGGCTGCGTAATCCGGCGCTGCTCGAGGCGGTCGATTTCGTCACCATCCATATCCTGCCTTATTGGGAGGACTTCCCGATCCCGGCCAAGGAGGCCGGCGCCCACGTCGAGGCGATCCGCCGCAAGGTCGCGGCCGCCTTTCCCGGCAAGGAAATCCTGATCGGAGAAACCGGCTGGCCGAGCACGGGGCGAATGCGGGAAGGCGCCTTGCCCTCGCCGGTGAGCCAGGCCCGGGTGATGCATGACGTGCTGACCCTCGCCAAGCGGGAGAACTTCCGCACCAATCTGATCGAGGCCTTCGACCAGTCGTGGAAACGCGTTCTCGAGGGCACCGTCGGCGGCCATTGGGGCTTGTTGGATGGCGAAACACGCCAAATCAAATTCGCGTGGGGTGGCACGGTATCGAACCATCCGATGTGGTTTTGGCAGGCGTCGGGAGGGGTGGCGCTGGCTTTTCTGACCTTCGCTTCCGCCTGGTTGGCGCGCCGGCGGCCGGTGAATTCGTGGGACTGGCTGGCGGTGGCGGCGATCGCACTGGCTCCGGGAATTCTCGCCGGATGGGCGGTGCAGAATGCGCTGATCGAAAGCCTCGGCATCGGCGGATGGCTTCGCTCGCTCGCACTGGTCGCGGTTGCGCTAGGGGCGCCGCTGGTGGCCGCCGCGGCTCTGGCCTCCGGCGTCACCATCCCGGCCTTCGCGCAGGTGCTGGCGCGGCCGCCCGCCCGCCTGCGCGATCCGCTGCGCTTAGCGCTCGGTGCCGTGCTTGTTGTGATCGGCGTGCTGGCGCTGGAGCGCGCGCTCGGCCTTGCCTTCGATCCGCGCTACCGCGATTTCGGTTTCGCGCCGCTGACCGCGGCGGTCGCGCCTTATCTCGTGCTCGCTTTCATGCGTCCATCAACAGGCATGCGCGGCGCGGCCGAAGCCGTGATGGCTGCCGCGCTCGCGCTCTGCGCCGTCTATATCGCGATCAATGAAAGCTTCGCCAATTGGCAGGCGCTTTGGTGCAGCGGCGCGCTGCTCGTGCTCGCGCTCACTCTGCTGCGCTCGCGGGCCGCGCCAGACTGAGCACCAGCAGGGCAACGGCGAATGACGACAGCGTCACGTTGTAAAGAACGATGCCGAGGCCGGCGGCGGCAAGCGCCACGGCAACCAGCACGACCGACGGCCGCAGCAGGTTGAGGATTGCGGCGCCCAGCGCGACGGCGCCGAATACCGAATGCTGGAATAATGCCGTGGCCGTCTTGCGCGCGAGACAGAGCCAGGTGTCGAGGCCGGCCTGACAGGCCAGCGCCACCACCGGCACTTCGATCGCCGTGTAGCGCAGATAGAGTGCGTAGCCGAGCGACAGAAATCCGACAACCAAAAGCCAGTTGGTCTGTCGTGCGCTGGGCAGGAATAAAGAGCGAGCCATCCGCCGACTATGCAATGCAGGTGATGGCGTCGCAACCGCGCGGTTACGGCGTGAGGCGTTCGCCCTGATACGGCCGGGTCGAGCACATGACTTCGGAGGAGCCCAGCGTGGCGCAAAGTTTCGCCGCCGCGCCGGCATTGACGAGCGGCCCGAGGACCAGCCGATATTCAGGACTGCCCGCGCGGTCCTCACGGCGCACCACGATCGGACTCAGATTCCCGATCAGGCGGCCGTGTTGCGCCTTGGCGGTCTTCCAGAGAATGCGCAGCTCCTCAAGATCGGATCCGCTGCCGATGTCGATGCCGAATTCGGTACGGCTCACCACGATCGGCCCGAGCGGCTGCGTTTCCACCGCCAGCGTGGCGACGCGCACGGGGGGCGCGGGTGCCGGCCAGGCGAGCGGAGGGCCGGGCGCGAATTCCATCGCGGAAGACGGACTGGGCCAGGGCTCCGGCACATTGGCCAGCCACTCCGGCAAGTCCGGTTTCGCGCGCCGCGCATCGGCCCTGACGGCGGGAAGCGCGGCGAGGCGGGGCGCCGGATCCTGCAGGCTGTCGTTTTCCGGCATCGGAGGCGAGCTCATCCCGCTTTTGATCGAACCTGTGATGTCGTCGAGATTGCGTTCGATCGAGCCGACGCGCGCCATCAGCCGGTCGCGATCGGAGGCGAGCAGGCGAAGGGCCTCATTCAGGCTGCGCCGGTCGCTCTCAAGATCGGCCCGCTGTGCCGCGAGTTGCGTGGCCTGGCGCGGCCCGCCACCCGCCAAAGCGGCGAAGGCGATGCCCGCGCGCTGGGAACCGGCGGGTGTCAGGCCCGCCAAAGCCGCCGCGGTGATCGCGACGGCCGCGGCCGTGGCCCAGGTCGTCAGCCGCACGATGCCGACGTCCATAAACCGGTCATGATCGCGTGCATCCATCCCGTCGCCGTCGCTGGACCCTGCTGCCTGAACTGAAAAACGTTAGCTGATTCGTGGTTCCGCTGCTGCTTTCGGGCCCGCGTTAGCGGTGTATGCTTCGCGCAATAGAGTCGGCCCCGCAGGGCGCCTGGAGAACCGATGCTGGGGAGGACTTGTCTGTCGATTGTGCTTGCCGCCGGCGAGGGCACGCGCATGCAATCGGCGCGGCCGAAGGTGATGCATGCGCTGGCCGGCCGCTCCCTCCTGGGGCATGTGCTGGCGGCGGTGCGTGAGGCGGGCGGCACCGCGACGGCGGTGGTGGTCGGCCCGGGCCATGAGGCCGTGGCGGCGGAAGCCAGGCGGGTGCTGCCGGACGCCGAAATTCACATTCAGAGCGAACGGCGGGGCACCGCCCATGCCGTCTTGATGGCGAAGGCGGCCCTCGCGCGCGGCGCCGACGATGTGGTGGTGATCTTCGGCGACACGCCGCTCTTGAGCGCGCAGACATTGCGGCGCCTGCGCGCCGCGCTCGCTGACGGCGCGGCGGTGGCGGTGCTGGGCTTCCGCACCGCGGATCCGACCGGCTACGGGCGGCTGATCGTGCAGCAAGGACAGCTCACGGCCATCCGCGAAGAGAAAGATGCGACGCCCGAGGAACGCGCGATCACGCTTTGCAACGGCGGGCTGATGGCGCTCGCCGGGACGCATGCGCTTGATATTCTGGAGCGGATTGGCGACGACAATGCGAAGCGGGAATTCTATTTGACCGACGCGGTGTCGATTGCCCGGGAGCTGGCGCTGGACACGGCGGCGATCGAAGTGGAGGAGGACGAAGTGCGCGGCATCAATACCAAGGCGCAGCTGGCGGAGGCGGAAGCCGTGCTGCAAAAGCGGCTGCGGCAGGCGGCGCTTGAGGCCGGCGTGACCATGCCCGCACCGGAAACGGTGTTCCTCGCGGCGGATACCAAGCTCGGCCGCGAGGTGACCGTGGAGCCTTATGTCGTTTTCGGTCCCGGCGTCGTGGTCGAGGATGGCGCGGTGATCCATTCCTTTTCGCACCTGGAAGGCGCCCATGTCGGGACCGGAGTCTCGGTCGGCCCGTTCGCGCGGCTGCGCCCGGGCGCGCAGCTCGACGCCAATTCGCGCGTCGGCAATTTCGTCGAGATCAAGGAAGCCAAGCTCGGCGAGGGCGCGAAAGCCAATCATCTGGCCTATATCGGCGACGCCAGCGTGGGCGCGGAGGCCAATATCGGCGCGGGCACCATCTTCTGTAACTACGACGGCGAGGCAAAACACCGCAGCGAGGTCGGCAAGGGCGCTTTCATCGGCTCCAATTCGGCGCTGGTGTCGCCAGTGAAGATTGGCGATGGCGCCTATGTGGCGACCGGCAGCGTCATCACCCACGACGTGCCGGCCGACGCCCTGGTTTTCGGCCGGGCGCGGCAAGTTATTAAGGAAAATCGGGCCAAAGCCTTGCGCACGAAAGCCGCGGCGGGCAAGAAGAAGGAGAAATAGCCGCAGTGAAGCCGTTTGTGGTGCAATGTGACACACCACGTAACGCTTTTTGACTTCACTGGGCAGGCCCGCCGCGCCAAAGCGACGCTGGGACGTCGTTTCGGCGCCAGGGGCAGGGAGTTTAAGCTCAAAAGATGTGCGGGATCGTCGGGATTCTCGGCCGTGAGGCCGTCGCGGGACAATTGGTCGATGCGCTGAAGCGGCTCGAATACCGCGGTTACGACTCCGCGGGTGTCGCCACGCTGGAAGGCGGCAAGCTTTCGCGCCGCCGCGCCGAAGGCAAGCTGAAAAACCTGGAAAGCCGCCTGCGCGACGAGCCGCTCGCCGGCACCATCGGCATCGGCCATACCCGCTGGGCGACGCATGGCCGGCCCACCGAAAACAACGCGCATCCGCACGCCACCGAGCAGGTGGCGGTAGTGCACAACGGCATCATCGAAAATTACCGTGAGTTGCGCGCGCAGCTTGAAAAGAGCGGCGCCAAATTCGTCACCCAGACCGATACCGAAGTGGTGGCACACCTGGTCAGCCGGGAGATGAAGAAGGGGCTTTCGCCCAGCGAAGCGGTCGCCGCCGCGCTTCCGCAACTGCGCGGTGCTTTCGCGCTCGCCTTCCTGTTCGCCGGCAAGGACGATCTCCTGATCGGTGCGCGCAAAGGCTCGCCGCTTGCGGTCGGCTATGGCGACGGTGAGATGTATCTCGGCTCGGATGCGATCGCGCTGGCGCCTTTCACCGACACCATCTGCTATCTCGAGGACGGAGACTGGGTCGAACTCAGCCGCAAGAGCGCTGCCGTCCGTGACGCCAGCGGCCGCGCGGTCCAGCGGCAGGTGCTGAAATCCTCCGCTTCTTCGGTGCTGATCGACAAGGGCAATCACCGCCACTTCATGGCGAAGGAAATCCACGAGCAGCCGGAAGTCGTCGGCCACACGCTCGCGCACTATCTCGACATGGCGGCCGAGCGGGTGCGCATGCCCGAGCTGCCGTTCGATTTCGCCAAGATCGACCGCATCACCATCTCGGCCTGCGGCACCGCCTATTACGCCGGGCTGACCGCGAAATACTGGTTCGAGCGCTTCGCGCGGCTGCCGGTCGAGATCGATGTCGCGTCCGAATTCCGCTACCGCGAGGCGCCGTTCTCGCCCGGCGGGCTCGCGATCTTCGTGTCGCAGTCGGGCGAGACCGCCGACACGCTCGCGACCCTGCGCTACGCCAAGGAGCAGCAGCAGCACGTCCTCTCGGTGGTGAACGTGCAGACTTCCACGATCGCGCGCGAGAGCGACGTCGTGATGCCGACGCTCGCCGGCCCTGAGATCGGCGTCGCCTCGACCAAGGCGTTCACCTGCCAGCTTGCGGTGCTCGCCTGCCTGGCGATCCACGCCGGCCGCGCACGCGGCGTGCTGTCGCAGGACGAGGAGCGCAGGCTGGTGCGTGCGCTGATCGAGGTGCCGCGCCTGATGGCCGAGGCGCTGGTCATGGAGCCGCGCATCGTCGAGCTTGCGCGCGACCTCGCGAAAAGCCGCGACGTGCTCTATCTCGGCCGCGGCACGTCGTATCCGCTGGCCCTCGAGGGCGCGCTCAAGCTCAAGGAAATCTCCTACATCCATGCCGAAGGCTACGCGGCGGGCGAGCTCAAGCACGGGCCGATCGCCCTGATCGACGAGACCATGCCGGTGATCGTGATCGCGCCGTTCGACCGGGTGTTCGAGAAGACCGTCTCGAACATGCAGGAGGTGGCG
>DASSPI010000122.1:0-8506 GCA_035699705.1 Xanthobacteraceae bacterium | reverse complement strand
AAGGCGAATGCGGAAGGAGAGCGATGCGGAATCCCCAATATCGCTTTTGCAATGCCATTCGAACAACAACCAAATACCAGCCGACCCCGACCACGGCTGCAGGAATGCCGCTGTAAAGCGGGTTCATCACAAGGTTGGTTTTCAGCAGTGCATTCACAAGACCAAATGAAAAGCCAATGACGAAACCTACGAGTCCGCCAATGATCACCGCTCCGACCATTCCCCTCCAAAAAATAAGCCACATGACGCTCAATGCTCGTGACCACGTCACTTCCAATTCTTGCATCATTTCCCCCTTTAATGATCAAGCGCTCGTTTGATCGCCAGAAAATCCCGCCAGGCCAACCTCTTCTGTAGTGGGCTGCGCAGCAGGAAAGCCGGGTGGAATGTCGGCATGGCGCGGATTTGGCGTTTGCCGGTGTCATAGTTGAACCAGCGCCCGCGTGTTTTGGTGATGCCTTCGCGGATGCCGAGCAGCGTTTGCGCCGAAGGACCGCCGAGGCAGACCAGAATGTCGGGATCGACAAGTTCGATCTGTCGTTGAACGAAAGGCAGGCAGATTTGCGATTCCTGGGGCGTCGGCGTGCGGTTGCCGGGCGGCCGCCAGGGAATGATGTTGGCGATATAGGCCTTGCTGCGGTCGAGCCCGATCGCATGCAGCATCAGGTCGAGCAATTTTCCCGAGCGTCCGACGAATGGCAGGCCTTCGATGTCTTCGTCGCGGCCGGGCGCTTCGCCGACGAACATGATCTTCGCCTGCGGATTGCCGTCGGCGAAGACCAGCTGCGTGGCGGTGCCCTTCAGTGCGCAGCCTTCAAAGGCGTCGAGCGCGGCGCGCAAATCCTCCAGGCTGGCGATGCCTCTGACCGCCCCGCGCGCGGCCATGGTTGCGGTGTCCGGCGAGGGTGGGGCAGCCATCGGAAGCGGAGGCGCGCCGGCCTGTGGCTTTTCCGGAGAGCTTGGGGCGGGAGCCTGCGGTGGCGGTGCTGTTTGAAAATCCGCCTTCAGCGCCATATCGTCGGCGAAACGGTCGACCGGCTCCTCGCCCACGGGCGCGTCGACGCCCGCCTCGAGATAAAAGACCAGAAGTTCGCGTGCGGCTTTGTCTTCGTCGGGGGTCATGGCGCGGGTGAACACGGAACCTGGTCGTAGTTCCGATTACGATAAGCTTCAAAATTGGCGGAGCCGATCTTACCGCGATCGCAGATAAAAGCCGCGCCGTCTCCGTCGGGTTTGCGCATCCAGATCTTATCCTGGAATACGCGGATAGTTTGTATTTCATAGCCTTCCGCGACCAGGGAGGCCATCGTTCGTGAGGGTGGCGACGGCGCAGCGGCGCCGGCCTGGGCACGGGCTTCACTGACGCAGACAAGCATGAAGGCAAGGGACAGAAGTTTTTTGATCGTCATCGCTGCTGGGGGAACCGTGGTCTAGGATGCCACATTGTAGCACGCCCGCCGCTTACTGCCCGCCACTTGTGGCAAACTGGCAAAAGAGAATCAGAGCCGCCCATGGACGCGCAAACGCCTGGCGCCGAAGCATCAGCCGCGGAATTGCCCGCGCGCGAGGCCATGGAATTCGACGTGGTGATCGTCGGAGCCGGTCCCGCCGGGCTCGCCGCCGCGATCCGGCTGAAGCAGCTCAAGCCGGAAATCTCCGTGGTGGTAGTGGAAAAAGGCTCCGAGGTCGGGGCGCATATTCTGTCCGGCGCGGTGATCGATCCGATCGGGCTCGATCGCCTGCTGCCGCAATGGCGCGACGAGGACAGCCCTATCAAGACCAAGGTTTCCGCCGACCGGTTCTATTGGCTGTCGGCATCCGGCGGATTGCGGCTGCCGAATTTCCTGATGCCGCCGTTGATGGGCAATCACGGCAATTACATCGTCTCGCTTGGCGAGGTTTGCCGCTGGCTGGCGTCGAAAGCGGAAGCTGCGGGCGTCGAAATCTATCCCGGCTTTGCAGCGGCGGAAGTTTTGTACGACGGCGGGGGCGCGGTTGCCGGCATCGCCACCGGCGACATGGGCGTCGGCAAGGACGGCAGGCCGAAAGAGAATTTCACCCGCGGCATGGAGCTGCGCGCGAAATACACGCTCTTTGCCGAGGGTGCGCGCGGCAGTCTCACGAAGGAACTGCTGAAGCGATATGCGCTCGGGGCCGAATGCCAGCCGCAGAAATTCGGCATCGGACTAAAAGAGCTGTGGCAAGTCGCGCCGGAAAAGCATCAGCCCGGCCTGGTGCAGCATTCCTTCGGCTGGCCGCTCGATAACGGCACCGGCGGCGGCTCCTTCCTTTATCATTACGGCGAGAATCTCGTTTCGGTCGGCTTCGTGGTGCATCTGAACTATCAAAATCCCTATCTCTCGCCGTTCGATGAATTCCAGCGCTTCAAGACGCATCCGCTCATTCGCGACACCTTCGCGGGCGGCAAGCGGCTTTCCTACGGCTCGCGCGCATTGACCGAAGGCGGCTACCAGTCGGTGCCAAAACTGACGTTTCCCGGCGGCGCGCTGGTGGGTTGCGCGGCCGGCTTCATGAATGTGCCGCGCATCAAGGGCAGCCACAACGCGATGCTCTCAGGGATGTTCGCGGCCGAGCATGTTGTGCAGGCGCTCTCGGCCGGACGCAGCAGCGACGAACTCGCCGGCTACGCGCAAGCCTGGCGAAAGTCGGAAGTCGGACACGATCTCTGGAAAGTGCGTAACGCCAAACCGCTGTGGTCGAAATTCGGCACCTTCGCCGGCATCGCGCTCGGCGGGCTCGACATGTGGACCAACACGCTCGGTTTTTCGCTGTTCGGCACACTCGGCCACGGCAAGCCGGACTATGCCGCGCTGAAGCCGGCCTCGGAATCGCAGCCGATCGCTTATCCCAAACCGGACGGCACGCTGACCTTCGACCGGCTGTCATCGGTTTTCCTGTCCAATACCAATCACGAGGAAGGGCAGCCTGCGCACCTGATCGTGCGCGACATGGCGCTGCAGAAATCGTCCGAGCTTGATGTCTACGGCGGGCCTTCGGCGCGCTATTGCCCAGCCGGTGTCTATGAATGGGTGGAGGAGGGCGGCACGCAGCGCTTTGTCATCAATGCGCAGAATTGCGTCCACTGCAAAACCTGCGACATCAAAGACCCGAATCAGAACATCACCTGGGTGCCGCCCGAAGGGGGCGGGGGCCCAAATTATCCAAATATGTGAGGATAAAGGTTCCGCCCGGCCACGATGCTGCCATACAGCCGCTTTCATGCTGCTGCATACGGCCAGTGGCGGCGTCTTCTTGCAGCCAACGCGCAAAAAGGCCATTCTCGGCGTTCGGCCGCAGGGGCCGCAGATCTCGTTTTTTCGTCAGATTCGCCACTCTCCGATGGAGACCATTGCTCCGTGACCGCCTCCACGATGTTTTGCCGCTTCGCCGGTGCGACGCTTATCGCCATCGGCCTGCTGCTGCCACAAACGGCCTCCGCGCAGATGCCGACGCAGCAAGAACTTATGCGCCTCGCGCCGCTTGGCGCCTATCTCGCGGCGCGTCATGCCGGCGCCGATCGCGACGCCGCGGCGGCAGCCGCCTATTACCGCGCTGCCTTGCGCGCGGATCCGAACAATAAGGAGCTTCTCGACCGCGCTTTCCTCGCGCTGCTGGCAAGCGGCGACGTCGAGGAATCCGTCAAGCTCGCGGAGAGGATCGTCCAGACCGACAAGACCGACCGCATCGCGCGGCTAGCGCTCGGCGTCCGTGCGATCAAGCAGAAGCAATATCAGACGGCGCGCCAGCATCTGACACAGTCGGTCCGCGGTCCGATCACCGATCTGGCGGCGACTCTGCTCTCGGGCTGGGCTTCTTACGGCTCTAATGAGGCGCGTAGCGCAATCGAGGCCATCGACAAGTTGTCGGGGCCTGATTGGTACGGCCTGTTCAAGGACATGCATGCCGGCCTGATCCTCGAACTCTCCGGCAACAAGAAGGAAGCCGGCAAGCGGTTCGAGCGCGCCCACAAGCTCGATCCGAACGACATGCGGCTGGTGGAAGCCTATGCCGGCTGGGCCGGACGCAACGGCGCCAAGGACGAGGCCCTCAAGACCATCGAGGCTTATCAGAAGGTCGTGCCGCGCCACCCGCTTATTCTGGCGGCCAAGGAGACGATCAGGCGGGGCGACAAGCCCGCGCTGATCGTCGGTTCGCCGCAGGAAGGCGCGGCGGAAGCGCTCTACGGCATGGGTACCTGGATCAGCCGCCGCGGCGGCGAAGATCTTGGCCTGGTCTATCTGCAGCTCGCGCTCTATCTGCAGCCCGTGCATCCGCTGGCCCTGATCGCACTGGCCGATCTTTATTCGGCGGTGAAGAAGCCGGAACTGGCGATCAAGCTCTATGAGCGCGTGCCCGCGAACTCGCCCATGCGGCGCAACGCCAATATCCAGCTCGCCATTGATCTCGATGGTCTCGAGCGCACCGATGAAGCGCGCAAGTTGCTGGACAAATTGACCGCGGAACAGCCGAAGGATGTCGAAGCGATCCTTGCCCTCGGCAATATCCTGCGCGGCCGCAAGAAATACGCGGAGTGCGCCGATGTCTATTCCAAAGCCGTCGCGACGATCACCACTGCGCAGAAGTCGGACTGGCTGGTGTATTATTTCCGCGGGATCTGCTTCGAGCGCGCACGCAAGTGGGACATGGCGGAGGCTGACCTGAAGAAGGCGCTCGAGCTCTTTCCGGAACAGCCGCAGGTGCTCAACTATCTCGGCTATTCATGGATCGATCAGGGCGTGAATCTGGATGAAGGCATGCGCATGATCCGCCGCGCGGTCGAGCAGCGGCCGGAGGACGGTTACATCATCGATTCACTCGGCTGGGCTCATTACCGGCTGGGTCAGTATGACGAGGCGGTGAAGCATCTCGAACGCGCCGTCGAGCTCAAGCCGGAAGATCCGACGATCAACGATCACCTCGGCGACGTCTATTGGCGCGTGGGCCGGTTGCACGAAGCCAAGTTCCAATGGTCGCATGCCAAGGACCTGAAACCCGAGCCGGAGGAGCTTTCCAAGATCGAGGAGAAGCTGAAAGTCGGGCTCACGGACACTCCTTCTTCCGCGGCGGAGGCCGAAAGAATAAAAAAGTCCCGTAGCGGCGGCTGAGCCGCCGCATGGCTCCGCTCACCGCGCACGCTCCCGCCAAGGTCAATCTCACCCTGCGCGTCGCGGCCCGCCGCAGCGACGGTTTGCACGAGATCGATAGCCTCGTCGTCTTCTCCGACATCGCCGACGAATTGAGTCTCGATCCATTGCGGCCCCGCGGGCTCGAACTGCTGGGCCCGCTGCGGGCAGAGTGCGGCCCGGTGGCAGATAATCTCGTTCTGAAAGCCGCCGGCGCGCTGGCCGCGCGTGTGTTCGATTTGAAGATCGGCCACTTTGCCTTGATCAAGCGGATACCGGTGGCTGCCGGGCTTGGTGGCGGCTCGGCGGATGCGGCGGCCGCTTTGCGGCTGCTCGCGCAGGCGAATGGGCTTCGGCCTGATGATCCGCGCCTGCACGAAGCGGCTCGCGTGACCGGCGCCGACGTGTCGGTCTGCCTCGATCCGCGGCCGCGAATCATGTGCGGCACCGGAGAAGTGCTGTCGGCCGCCTTCAAACTGCCGCCGCTCGCGGCCGTGCTGGTCAATCCCGCTGTGGCGCTGCCGACCAGGGAAGTTTTTGATGCCTTCGACGCATTGCACGCCGGGCCGCCGCCGCAGGCAGGGCCGCTGCAGGCAGGGCCGCCGTCCTTCAATGCGCGCGACGGGTTTCTGGCTTTCCTGCAGGCGCAGCCGAACGATCTCGAGACGGCCGCGATATCCCTGCGGCCGGTGATCGGCGAGGTGCTGTCGACGCTGCAGGATCTGGAATCATGCCGGCTCGCGCGCATGTCCGGTTCGGGCGCGACCTGTTTCGGCCTGTTCGACACCGAAGAAGCGGCCGCGTCCGCCGCGCGCCAGCTCCGCGCCGCGCATTCGAATTGGTGGATAGAGGAGACCACGCTCGGCTAAAGCGATCCCATTAATTCGAGCGACCGCGGCGCCCGGCGAGCACCTGTCGCGACGCGCTCCGGTCCCACCGCCTCGGGATCGATCCGCTATCAAACGCTACAACCAGCGCCGCACGCGTGCGCGGTAGTGGCGATAGGCGTCGCCGAACTTGCGCTCCAGATAGGCTTCTTCGCGGGCCACCACACCGTAGCGAATTACGAGGGCGAAGGGCACGAGCGTGCCGAGCAGCCAAAGGCTGTCGAAGACAATGGCCAGACCGGCGAGTCCAAGAAACATAGCGAAATAGATGGGATTGCGCGTGAAGCGGTAGGGTCCGGTCTGGACGATGGTTGTGGTCGGCATGCTCGTGGGCACGTTCGAGCCGGCCCTGGTGATGGTGGCGATCGCCCAGGTGAACAGCGCCAGCGCAAGGACGAACACCATCCCGCCGACCCAGCCCGCGGGCATCGGGGCTGGCATGAACGGTAAGGGCACGACCGATTGCAGGCCCAGCCCGGCGAGCACCGCGAGCGCCCACGCGATCGGGGGCCGAATGCTGACATTGGCGGTGTCTGCCCGGTCACTCATTGGCGGCTCTGATTCCGCTCGCGCCGAACTCTAGTGCGCCCGGGCGATGCAGAACTCCACTGCCTCTTCCAGCGCCTGTTTCATCTGCGAAGCGGGGAACAGCGCCAACGCGTCCTTGGCCATGGCGCCGTAGTGATGCGCGCGCTTGATGGTGTCTTCCAGAGCGCGGTGCTTGGCCATCAGGGTAATGGCGTATTCGAGATCGGCGTCGCTGGACTCATTGTCTTCCAGCGTCCGCTTCCAGAAGGCGCGCTCCTCGTCGTTGCCGCGGCGGAATGACAGCACCACCGGCAAGGTGATCTTTCCTTCGCGGAAATCGTCACCGACGTTTTTGCCGAGCTTTGCGGCTTTGCCGCCATAGTCGAGCACGTCGTCGACGAGCTGGAATGCGATCCCGAGATTCATGCCGAAGGAGCGGCAGGCAGCCTGTTCGGGTTTCGGCTTTTGCGCCAGCGCGGGGCCGACTTCGCAGGCGGCGGCGAACAGTTCGGCGGTCTTGGCGCGGATCACCGAGAGATATTCGTCTTCCGTGGTGGCGGTATTCTTGGCCACTGCGAGCTGCATGACCTCGCCCTCGGCAATCACGGCGGCGGCCGAGGAGAGGATTTCCAGCGCGCGCAGCGAGCCCACCTCCACCATCATCTTGAACGCCTGCCCGAGCAGGAAATCGCCGACCAGCACGCTCGCCTCGTTGCCCCACAGCATCCGGGCGGCGGCCTGGCCGCGCCGCATTTCGCTTTCGTCCACCACGTCGTCATGCAGCAACGTGGCCGTATGCATGAATTCCACCGAGGCCGCGAGCTTGATATGGCCGTTGCCGGAATAACCGGTGATGGCCGCCATGGCCAAGGTCAGCATCGGGCGCAGCCGCTTGCCGCCCGAGGCTATCAGGTGGTTGGCGACCTCGGGGATCATCGTCACCTCCGAACCCGTGCGGGACAGGATGGTGGTATTCACCCGGTCGAGGTCCGCGGCAACGAGCTCGACCAAACGGTCGACGGAGGCGGAAGGATGACTTTCAAACGGGACGACGACGGCCAAAGGGACTTCTCCTGACAAGGACGGGCGAGCATAGAAACGCTATGGTGAGCCGGCAAGTGCGCCGTTAGTCTGTTAGCGGCAGGAAGGAACGATGACGGCAGTGGAAGCGATGCGGGGCGGGAAAATCGAGGATGACGCCGTCGAGCGCCATCGCATTGCGGTTCTGGTGCCCTGCTATAACGAGGAAAAGTCGATCGCCAAGGTGATCGCCGATTTTCGCGCCGCTTTGCCGCAAGCTCCGGTCTATGTCTACGACAATAACTCGACCGACGGCACCGTCGAAGTCGCCGCGCAGGCCGGGGCGGTGGTGCGCCGGGAATCGCACCAGGGCAAAGGCCACGTCGTGCGCCGCATGTTCACCGACGTGGAGGCCGATATTTACGTTTTGGTGGACGGGGACGCGACCTACGATGCCGCGAGCGTGCGCGGCATGATCGGCCGGCTGCTTGAGGACAGGCTCGATATGGTGGTGGCAGCGCGGGTGGATCGGGCGTACACCGCCTATCGCCCAGGCCACCGCACCGGCAACCGGCTGATGACAAGGTTCGTCGCGCTGGTTTTCGGCCGCGCCTTCTCCGACATCCTGTCGGGCTACCGGGTCTTCTCCCGGCGTTACGTGAAATCGTTTCCGGTGCTGTCCGGCGGCTTTGAGATCGAGACCGAGCTTACGGTGCATGCGCTTGAGCTCGGGCTGCCGGTCGCGGAAGTGCCGACGCCGTATTACGCGCGGCTTTCCGGTTCAGCCTCCAAGCTCAACACCTGGCGCGACGGCTTTCGCATCCTCCACACCATTTTGAAGCTGTACCGGGCCGAACGGCCGCTGCGCTTCTTCGGCACGATTGGCGCTGCGCTCGCTTTGATCGCGGTTGGGCTCGCGATCCCCGT
>DASSPI010000121.1:0-38763 GCA_035699705.1 Xanthobacteraceae bacterium | reverse complement strand
CTTGGTCTTGCCGGCCATCACTGAATGTGGCGGGTGAGGAAAGAACAAGGCGTCGAGTTCGCCCCGCTCCAGCATCATCCCAAGGTCCTGACCCCTGGCGATCGGCTCAATCGCGACGCCCGGTTTTTTCCTGAAGCTGACCTTCTCCTGGTTCTGCACGAACCATTTCACCTCCTCCCACGGAACGCCGTATTCGAACTTCAAGTCGCCCTTCGCAAGAAAGGAGAGTGTGTTCTGGAAGGAGGAGACCGCAACCTTTTTGCCGATCAGGTCGCGCGGATGTTCGATCGACGAATCGGCATGGACGAACATCTGGCTGGCGCTGAACAGGCGGCGCGGAAACACCGGTACGCCGGTGATGTCCATGCCGCGGCCCTTGGCCATCAGATAGGACGACATTGAGAATTCGCACAGATCGAATTCCTTGCCGTGCAGCATCCGCTCGTGGCGGCCCGTGCCGTCGCGCAAGGTGACGCTCTGGCCAACCTGCAAGACCTCGAACTCGACGCCCGCAGGCGATGTCACCGTATTGTCGAAAAAGGGAAAGTGCCGGTCGTAGCGCTCCAGCGCCATCTTCAGCTTCAGCCGCCCGGCAGGCATTTTTCCCTGTCCCCCTCGAGTATGCGGGGACATATTAACGGCCTTCCGATGCGCCGTCATTCCGCCGGCAAAAAAAGCGCCGCGCCCAATCGAGGCGCGGCGTCATGTTTTGCCGATTTCCGGTTAACCGGGGATCGGATCAGCAGCGGAACGGGCCCCAGTGACGGCCGGCATGCCAGCCGATGCGGCGGTCCCAGTGGCGGCCGCGATGCAGTCCGCGGCACCAGCCGGCACCGTAGGCCCGGTAGACCACGCGCGGTCCCAAGACCACGAATGCGACAGAGGTCGACGGGCGCGAGCGTACGATGACGCGCCGCCGGTCACGGTCTCGAACGACGACGTGCCGCCGGTCACTATCGCGGCGAACGACGGTACGGTCTGATTGGCCGGTGGTGGTGATCTCCCGCGAGCGGGTGGACCGACCCTCACGGCTGGCGTCGCGGCGCTGCTCCCGGCGTGACTCGCTTCGCCGGTTATCCTGGGCGTCTCGTTTCTCGACCTGCGCCGGTTGAATGCCGCTCTGCGCACTGGCGGTATTCGATGAAACAGTCACGCCGGACAGGATGACCAACGCGGCCGCGGCAGCAAGATACGAAGCTTTAGCTCTGGACAACATGGATCAACCCTTTGTTCAGTGATGCCCCAAACAATAAGAATCCAGCCGCGGCCCGGTTCCAGAAAAGCTCAAATAATTATTTGAAATCTGGTACTTGCTGAATTCTTGTTCATCTTGAAGCCGCCAGCAGATTTGGATTCATGGAAATTGCCTCGCCGTGCGAGATGCGCAGGCGTATCGACACCCCCGACAAACAACCAGGACGAGCCCCGATCAGGCTTACCGGGTGCCGGCGGCCATTTCCTGCGAGCCCAGCCGCCGCGGAGCCAGCATCCGTTGCCATGCACCCATGCCAAGGCGGGCAAGGAATCGCGCCCAGCGGCGCGCGCGCCAGACCAGACCGGTTTCCACCGAGAGAGCGCGTAGATAGAACGCCTTATCGGCGGAATAGGCATCGCAGGCGGTCTTGGTGGCGTCATCGTAAAATGCGGCGATCTTCGCCTCGCTCATGCCGTCGCTCGCCAGCCAGTGCGGGATATGAGCGTTGCAGAGGCGTTCGACATCATTGAACACCTTGTTGGTGCCGGTGCCCGCCGCCGGACAGGAGGTGGCGAAGGCATCGCCTATGAGCACGATGCCAGGCTGGCGATACCCCTTGGTGACATACAGATCGGCCGGGCGGATTTTGACATCGCCGCTGACGGCGAAATCTCCAGTCAATCTCCGCAATCCTGGCATCAGCGCAAGCAGCGCCTGCTCAGGCGTCTTGCGCATTTCCCGCAGCCAGGGATCGCGCATGTCGCGATAGACGAAGAGATTCGCGCGCGTGGTCGCGCCGATCGGAAACAACGAAAGATATGCCATCCGGTCGCTCGCCCGCTCCGGAAAATAGGTCAGGGCGCGGAAATCGAAATGTGCTTTGCCGACCGGCTGCACATCGAACCCGATGGTGATCGAATGGCACTCACTGATCACCTCGCGCGTCATGCCGACCGTGTGACGCAATCCGATATTCAGTCCATTGGCCAATATCACAAGCCGCGCGGAGATGCTCTCGCCATCAGACAAGGTGACGATCTGCCTGTCGGCGCCGGTCGAAAGGGCCGTGGCCTTGGCTTCCAGCGTGATAACCGACTGCGGGATTTGCGCGCGCATGGTGTTTACGAGCGAGTCGTAGAGAATGCCGTATTGGTGCGCCGCGCGCCTTTCCACCAGACGACCGAAACGCGCAATGGATATCTCGTCGTCGAGAGTTGCGACAGCAAACACCGGGTCCGCCAGGCCGGTCTTGCGCAGCAGCTCTACCTGCGAAGCATCGAGTTTCTCGCAGCGGAAATCCGGCGGGTAGACTTTGTGCGGATCGATCAGCACGGCGGAAATGCCGGCGCGCCCCAGCATGGCCGCGGCCGTCGAACCGGCGAGGCCGCCTCCAATGATGGCGATATCCGTTTGCTGCACAGGCTTGTTCCCCGAGCTATCATTGATAGCCGCAACTACTAAATGAATCCGAAACAGATCGGGAGTTGGTTAATGGCGACCAAACCGGATTCACCACGAATTCTTCAGGCTTGCTGCTCAACTATACCGGCCCCCAAACATCGCTTAAAACCATGACTCTGAATGTCCGAAATCAGCGGCACCCTGCATCCACGCGAGCGCGTCCTCATCCCAGAAGCACCGCCTGCTTCCGGCTTGAGGGAGTGCCCAATAGCGCATGGCAGCGACCAAGATTCCGGCTCACCACTGCTGCGAGGCGCGGCCCCTTTCAACATCGCGATTGAAATACGCAGCGATCTGGCGTCAGCCGCCGATGAATGGAAAGCCTTCGAGCCGCATGCCGACTGCACGCCATTTCAGACCTTCGGCTGGCTGGAGAAATGGCAGCGTCATATCGGTGCGCTGAAGGGCACGGTTCCCGCCGTGGTGTTTGGACGGGATGAGCAGCGAAGGATCCTCTTCATCCTGCCGCTTGCGATCGGACGGCGGAGCGTGTTGCGCGCGTTGACATGGTTGGGCCTGGAGCTTGGCGACTACAATGGCCCGCTTCTGGCCAATTGCTTTTTCGAACATCCTGCGGCAAAGGATTTTTCTGCTGTCTGGAAAGCGGTTGTGGCCCTGCTGCGGTCCGATGCGCGATTCCGATTTGATCTGATCGATCTGCCGAAAATGCCGGATACGATCGGGATGCAGGAGAATCCGTTCCTTCGGCTGAAGATCCTTCCGCACCGAAGCGGAGCTTATGTCGCCACGCTGGGCCGCAGTTGGGATGGCTATTATGCCTCCAGGCGTTCCGCATCGACCCGCAAGACGTTGCGCCGCAAGCAGAAGCAGCTGGAAGAGCATGGCGAGATCCGTTTTGTCGAACCCGCCGCGAGTGTTGCTGCCGCGCACACCCTTGCAACGCTGATCGAACAGAAATCACGCGTGTTCGCGCGCATGGGTGTCGAAAACATCTTTATGCGGCCCGGCTATCGGGATTTCTACCTGAGCCTGGTGACCGATCCGGTTGTTCGGGATTTTGTGCATGTCAGCCGGCTCGATGTCGGAGAAACAATCGCCGCAACAAATCTCGGGTTGCAATTCCGCGGCCGCTATTATCTCATTCTCTCGAGCTACCATGGCGGAGAGATCTCGCGGTTCGGACCGGGACGTACGCACCTGCATGAATTGCTTCGCCGTGCGATCGAACGCGGCTTCACGTATTTTGATTTCACCATCGGCGACGAGCCTTACAAGCTCGATTGGGCAGATCGCCAACTTGTGCTCTACGACCACCTGGCTGCCTATACGGCGCGCGGGTGGCTGGTCGCCTCAGCCGTAAACTTTCTGCGTGCGGCCACGCGCCTCATTAAAACGACCCCGGTGCTATGGCACCTGGCGGTGAAGCTCCGGGCCTTCGCCGGCCGCTTCGCGCGGACGCGGAAAGCCGCGGTGGGTGCGAGCGAATAGCAGCACCGTCAGGCCTCCTCAGGAACAATGGCCCGCATCGCGGGTTGCTCCCTACGGCTTACCCTGGAGAGGACAACCCCCCATGACCATGAGAGACCCTGATATGAGAGACCCTGAAATGCGAGACCTTGAAATGCAAACCCGCACGACCATGCGTGACCGCGGCGCCGCCTCGAACATAGGCTGGATAGCGGGCGCCCTGGTTGTGCTCCTGCTGCTCGGCGCGCTTGCCTTCACCTGGAATCGGGATGGCGATACCACGGCCGGGACCAATCCCAATGCCTCGGCGCCGGCTTCGACGACCGGTTCGGCCTCGACCACTGGCTCAGGCTCGACGGGTCCGGCATCGAATGTGCCACAATCCAACCGGCCGGCTCCGGCGCGTTAACGCCGGATGCAAGAAACCCCCGGAGCATTTCCCGGGGGTTTTTTGTCGTTGCGCGCTCACGGAGGACTTCTGCGGCGCGATACTTGGGCGTAGAGAGTGTCTCGTCCAGTGAATGCGGGCCGCGCCAAGCAAAATACCGATATCTCGGCGAACCGCACTGGTCGGCGGCGCGCTGGTCTTGGCATCCGCCCGCCCAATCGGCGCCGAGGCACTGGGTATGAAACGCGTCGTGCTGCTCGGGGATTCGGTTTTCGACAATGCGGCTTATGTCGGCAGCAGGGAGCCCGATGTTCGCCGGCAGGTGGCCGATCTGCTGCCGCAAGACGCCAAGGCGATCTTGCTGGCGCAGGACGGTGCCGTGATCGCCGACGTGGTGTCGCAGCTTGACCGGCTGCCCCGGGATGCCACCCACATTGTGGTCAGTGCCGGCGGGAATGACGCATTGCGCGAGGCAGGCGTCCTGGATGAAAGGGCCGTTTCCGTCGCCGATGCGATGAACAAGCTCGCCGCCATCGGAGACAGCTTCCGCCGCGACTACAGCGCTTTGCTTGATGCCGTCGCAAGGCGCGGCCTTGCCACCGCCGTCTGTACGATTTATGAGGCGCGATTTCCGGAAGCCGCGCGCCGAAGAGTTGCGGCCACGGCGCTGACGCTGCTCAACGACCGGATCACGGTGGAAGCTTTCTCGCGCGGGCTATCGCTCATCGACCTGCGGGTGATCTGCGATCGGGAGGAGGATTTCGCCAATCCGATCGAGCCGTCCGCGCGCGGGGGCGGGAAGATTGCCCGCGCCATCGCCGCCTTTACGCTCGGCACGCCGCCGTCGGCCGGCGTTTTTGCACGATCCTGAGCTTCGCAGCGCCGCGCGGCGCAATGGCCCGCTCACTGCCCGGCGCGCGGGGCGGATGAACCGGCCAGCTCATCGAGGCGCTTGGCGAGCTGGTTGAGTTCCCATTCGCGCGCCAGCGCCGCGGCCTTGTCCCAGCTCGGCTTTTGTGTGCGCAGGGTCGGCACCGGCGCCTTGCGGTCCATGGTCGCGATCGAGCGAAACAGCAGCAACCGTTCGGCCTGCGCCGCGAAGCGGCCGGCCTTGAACAAGCCTTCCAGCGATCCATGCTTGCGAAGCAGCGCCGCGGCGCCGGCGGCGCCCACGCCGGACGCTCCGGGCAAGCGGTCGGACGGATCGCCGCGCAAGGCAATGAAGTCGGGGACCTGTTTGGGATCGACGCCGTATCGTTCGCGCACCTCGGCCGGACCGATGCGCGCCATCTCGCCCGCGCGCACCGGGTAAAGGACGGTCGTCTTGTCGGAGGCGAGCTGGAAGGTGTCGCGATCGCCGCTCGCGGCCAAGACCGTGCCGCCGCGCCGCTCTTCCGCCGCGGCGGAGGCAGCGACAAAGTCGTCGGCCTCGTAGCCGGCGCCCTTCGCGTTGGCGAAACCGCAGGCGCTGACGAATTTTGGAATTTCTTCGAGCTGTTCAATCAGCGCGTCGTCGAATTCGCGGCCGCCCTGATAGGCCGGAAATTTCTCGTGCCGATAAGTGGGGACTTCATAGGTATCCCAGGCAACGAGAACCGCGCGCGGGCGCTCCTCGCGGTAGAGCCGCAGCAGCATATTGGCAAAGCCGAGAATGGCGCCGGCCGGCTTGCGGCCACGCCGCAGAATTGTTTTCGGCAGGGCATGGTAGGAACGGTGAGCGAAGGAGTCTCCGTCGATCACCAGAAGCGGGCGGCGAGCTTCCTGCTTGGGCGCTGCGCTTCGCTTGCCGGCAGGAGCAGGACGGATCGCCGGAGCGCGTGTTTGTATGCGCGCCGCCGGCCGGACTTTGGGAGCGTCCTTCAACATCACCCAGGCCGGAGCGTGGTCGCTGGCGCCATCCTTTCCGCGCACCGCGCGATCAACGCCGGCACCCACCAAGCGTTTCGCGGCCGCCGCGCTCAACAGAAGATGATCTATGCGCAGTCCCGCATCGCGCGGCCAGCGATTGCGCATGTAATCCCAGAACGTGTACATCGGCGTATCGGGATGCAGCGCACGGATCGCATCCATCCAGCCTTGATCGAGAATCTTGCGAAACAGCGCGCGCGGCTGCGGCTGCACCAGCGCATCCTTGGCGTAAGACGTCGTGGGATAGATGTCGCCATCGGTCGGAACCACATTGTAATCGCCCGCCAGCACGACCGGCACGCCGGTGGCATAGAGATCGGCGGCATGCGCCACAAGCCGCTTCAACCAGGCAAGCTTGTAATTGAATTTCGGCCCCGGCTGCGGATTGCCGTTCGGCCCGTACAGCGATGCGATGAGCACGCCGTTGACCGCAGCTTCGATATAGCGGCTCTGCTCGTCGCGCGGATCGCCCGGCAGTTCGCCGAGGGTCAGGATCGGCTCGCAGCCGCGTGCCAGAATGGCCACCCCGTTCCATGTTTTCTGCCCGCGCCAGACCGCGCCATAGCCGGCCTTTTCGATCGCCGCCTTGGGAAATTCGCGCTCGGCGGCCTTCAGCTCCTGCAAGCAGACCACGTCCGGCTTTGCCGCCCGCAGCCAAGCCAGCAGGTTGGGCAGACGCTTGTTGACGTTGTTGATGTTGAAGGTGGCGATCTTCATGCGGAGGCGACGATTGCACCGAACATGCGCTGTGTCGATGCGGAAACCGCACAGAACATGTGCGAAAAGACGCGTCATTCATGAGGCTTTTCGGATCGCGAGAAGCAACCGTCAGGCGCGGACTTCCCGGCGCTGAAATGCCACGTAACTTGCCACGAACAGCACGATCACCGCGGAGGCGAGGGCGACGATCTGCGGCCAGGCGACCATCAGGCTTTCCGCCAGCGGCAATAGCGCGCCCAGCACGGCCCCCTGCAACTGGCTGAGATAGATCGGTCCAGGCGTGATGGAAAGTCACAGTCGGGAACTCCGGTTGCGACTCGATGTTGCTCCTGCGAAAGGGTTGCGCCGTGCCCCTCATGCTCATGCTTTTGTATTTTCTCCGGCGTCTGCGCGGCACTTCTCGTGCCGCTTTACGCAGCACGCCTCGCCATCAATGATGTTTCTATTCCCATCGTGCCAAATGCGGGCGCTGGCAAAGCTCAGGCCGCAGCGGCGCCTGTTTCACCGGATCCCAACAGGCCGCCGGTCTGGATAACGCCAACGCGCGAATACAAAACAGCGCCGCCGGCGCCGGCCGAATCCGCCATGGCAAAGGAAGTGCCAGAGCGGAAGAAGGCTGAAACGCCGCAAAAGCGGAGCGTCAAGAAGCGCAAGACGGTGCCGGATGCGGCGGAGTTTGGTTACGCTCCGGAAACGCGGCCTGGCTTTCCCCAGCTCAACCGGGATTAAGGCAGTTCCGCGCCAGGCCTGAGAACACGGCGGCGCGAGTAGGGGCCCAGTACCGCGCCGATCGACCCCGTTTTGCCGGTCCCGGGGGGCAGGGGCTCGTTGCTTGTCTGCAATTGCACAAGAGAGCCAAATCCAGCCAGAGCTGGAACTTCAAACCCGGTTTCCGGATTGATTTTCGTCGGCGAGATGACGCCGTTCATACCCAGGAGATTTGCAATGAAGCGTACCTTGCTTGCAAGCGTGGCGGTCCTAGCTCTGGCCAGCCCGGTATTCGCGCAATCCACGACCATCACGACCGGCAGCGCGCCGGCAGCCAGCGTCACGATCGCGCCTGAGCAGCGCACCAGGATCAAAACCTACGTGACGGAAAAGAAGGTGAAGCCTGTCACGGTTAAAGAGCAAATTACCGTCGGCGCAACGCTTCCTGCCGACGTAGAACTTGTCGCCGTGCCATCCGATTGGGGTCCGGAACTGGCCTCTTACCGCTACGTCTATGTAGACAACCGCATCGCGCTGGTCGAGCCATCCTCGCGCCGGGTCGTGCAGGTTATTGACTGAGTAGGCCATGTGATGAACCACGGCTGCCCGGCTAGCCCGGGCAGCCGTCTCCGCGAGACGTCCGAGGAACAGCGGAAGCGCTACAGGGCCTTCTTGCTCGCCCCGGCAATCCGCTCGGCCAAGCCATCAAGCTCCGTGACGTGAAGGCCGCGGCTGACATGGATTCCAAGCTGGCGGTAGGACCAGGCGAGATGCTCATAGGCGGCCTTGGCCGCAGCGGCCCGCGCTTGCCGCGCCATTGCTTCGAATTGCTCGGCGTTCTGGAGGTAGTAATCAGCTTTGGTCGTCATGTCCGCGCCATGCCGCTTGATAGATTCCGATTCGATTGCATCCGCCTAATCAAAAACCGGTGAGTCATTCAGTGCGGGTGGCCGCCACTCCGAACGACTTGCAAGCCGGATCGAATGCCTTGTCCATCGACACGGCCCGGTCTCGCGGGCCGCTTCCTGTGAAAAGCTCGCTACCGGACATTCCTTGCGTTTATTTTTGGAATTGAACGCCGACGCTGTCGTCCTTGCGCCATCGGATGATGCAGCGCCGGTAGGTTTGAGCGGTGGGGGAAAAATAGAGACGGAGATTCTGCGGCAGGGTCAACGCTTCATTTACCGCAAGCCTCGCGCCGGCCTGCGAGATATCAAGGATGAAGCACGGGGATAGCCTGGTGCCGAGGCCCCCGATCCAGCCAGGCGCTCCAAATCCGCGGCGTTCTGCGCGCTCCTGCGTCTGCATCCATCCGGAATAATCGATGGCCACTTACCGTGGTGTTAAATCGATCGCAGAGACTCCATGGCTTTGCGGTCCCGACCTCTTTGAGCCCTACTCCCGCGGCACAATCGACGCCTCGCCGGTGTCGTCTTCTCCATAGCGATAGGTCTGCACGCTTCTGCTCCCGCACTCCTTGCAGACGAGACGTTTGGTGAGGGTCACCAGCGAGGCATCAGACGCCAAGCCGAAAGCCGGAAGCTGCTCTTCGGAAACGGAGGAGCGGTGGCCGCAGCTGAGGCAGGTGATCGCGATACGCATCGACATCCCGCAGAGATATGGCGGGCAGCACGTTTTTAAACGGCCGTTCATCTGCGCGATTGAATTCCCGCCGTCAGAAACGCCGAAAGCGCCACCGCAATCATTGGGCTTTTCTGCTCGGGCGAATCTTGCCGCGCATGCGGGTGTGCCTGCCCCAGAATTGCCCAACAATTGCCGACGCATCGCCCGCCCTTGATCGCGCCAGCAGCAAGGTTAACCGGTATCAAACATCCGCGAGGGGCGAGGCGTCCTTGGAACCAAGTCAGAGTTCCGCATGGCCGCCCTGATCAAAGTCACAACAAGAATTTCTGGAGGCGTGCAATGTGGAAGGCTGGGCTCGCGGGCGTTGTAGCACTTGTAATCGGGTCATCGGCAGCTTTTGCCGGCGGCGGCGAGCCGGATTTCGGCGGCAACCAGACCGTTGCGAAATCAGGCGCGGTGATGAGCCTTGCCCAGGTTTCGCGTCTTAAGTCCGTGCTGAAGCTGAATGCGGCGCAGGAGCGGCTCTGGCCGGCGATCGAGCGGGCGTTTCACGAGATCAGCCAGGCGCAGGAAGCGGCCGGCTCGCAGGGCCTTATGCAGGGCGTAAAGAGCCGCGTGGTTTCGGTTGGCCTGAACGCGCTCGCGCTTCGACGCCTCGCCTCGGCGGCCTATCCGCTGATCCGCACCCTTGACGAAGAGCAGAAGCAGAGCGCGCTGGCTTTCGCACGTTCGGCCGGTCTGCACAGCGTCGCGGCAGCTTTCTGAACAAATAGTCAGAAAGCAGGCGGAGTGAAGTTTAACTTGCGAAATGCGACACTCCCTCTTTAATGAGGGGGTGTCGAACTGTTTGGAGAGTGATTGTGCGGAAACTGGTCCTCGCCGTGCTCGCGGCATGGGTCATTGCCCTCCCGTCCGTCGCCGATGCGCAAGGCCGCGGCGAAGGACGTCCGCGACCGCAGATCCAGCAGGATAGGCGCGGAGGCGGCTTCTCCGGCATGCTGAATGATATCGCCGGCGCCCGGCTGGACCGAGCCCATGCAGACAAACGCTCGATCCGCCAACCGGGCAACGGCAGAAACCAGCGGCAACGCTGAAATTCGCGCAGGCCCGCCGCATCGAGGGTTGGCGCGTCGCCGCAGCCGAGCAGCTTTTCATCTTCGGCCACAACATCGGAAATGCCGGGCCCCGCCGCGGCTGTGTCGGGCCGGTGACTTCAGACGGTCCGCGGCTCACCGGAACCTGCGGCGCTGATCGACGTTTCGCGCCTGTAAGGCCTCGCTGCAAAGCCGGGCTGGGGGCAGGAAGACTAAAAGTTCATCGCCGTGCAGCTCGGGCGTCGGGCCGGAATGACTTACATCTCCCCGCGGCACTGGCGTCTGTCCTCCGCGGTCATCCGGGTCCTGCGTCCGGCGATGTCGGCACTTATATGCTTCGCACCGGCGATCGGACTGGCGGAACCCCAAACACCCGCGCCAGAAGCGCAGCCGCCGGCGGCTTCAACATCGCAGTCTATTTGCATGATCGTAGAATCCGCGGCGGCGGCCAACCGGCTTCCGCTCGACTTCTTCGCGCGTGTGATCTGGCAGGAAAGCCGCTTCGAGCCGGATGCCATGGGCCCGCGCACGCGGAGCGGAGCGCGCGCGCAGGGTATCGCGCAGTTCATGCCGCGGACCGCCCTCGAGCGGGGATTGCTCGACCCATTTGATCCGATCCAGGCGTTGCCTAAATCCGCGCAGTTCCTGGACGAGCTGCGTGCCGAATTCGGCAGTCTGGGACTGGCAGCGGCGGCGTATAATGCCGGCCCGCAACGGTTGCGCGATTATCTCGCGGGCCGCGGTGGAATGCCGGCGGAGACCCGCGCCTATGTCCTGGCGATCACCGGTGTCTCGCTCGACGACTGGGCCAAAGCCGGACCAGTGGATGCGGCGCCAGGGCCCGCTCCCAATTGCCAGCAGCTCGTGGCGATTCTGAAACGCGCCCCCAATCCATTCGTCCGCGAGTTGGAGCAGCGGGTTGCGGTCGTGGCTTCAGCTCCCTGGGGTGTCCAGCTCAGCGCGGGCTTTTCGCGGGAGGGCGCATTGCGGAGCTACGCGGCAATTGCGAAACGCCATGCCAATCTCTTGCAGGGACACGACCCGAGCATTATCGCGAGCCGTTTCCTCAGCCGCGGAACCCGCACGTTTTATCAGGTCCGCGTAGGGGCAAACACCCGGCAGGTTGCCGAAAATCTGTGCCAAAGCATTCGACGGGCCCAAGGCGCCTGCCTGGTATTGCGCAACCGCTCCTGAATAGCTGCCGTTTAGTGCCATCGGCGCAGCTGTGTGCATGGAGTGTTGCATTTTTGACTCAACCGCTGCGAAAACGAATCTCATCGCGACATCGGAAAATCGTCTCTGAACCGGTGGCCAATTCAAATTGCGCGCTGTCACACCTGCGCAATGGGCTTTAACACAAACAAATCTCGCCTCTCATCGGCAAACCGTTCGTTCAAATTTTCATCGTCAAAGCAAAACCGAAAATGTTCCTTTGTTCGTGACAAGACATTCGAATCAGGCCAATGATTCGAAGGGCAAAAAAACAACGTCGCCTTGGGGAGCGCAGCATGTCATCACCACGTGCAGTTCAAACGGAGGGTAGTCGCGTTATTGTTGTCGCCAATGAAAAAGGCGGCTCCGGCAAATCGACGGTCGCAATTCATATCGCGGTAGCGCTGATCAAGGCGGGGCACACGGTAGCCACCATCGACCTGGACTCCAGGCAGAGGAGCCTTACCCGTTACATCGAGAACAGACGTGAATGGGCGGCTCATGTCGGCCAAGACCTCGGAATTCCGACACATGTCTGCATTGGCGAGCAGGCTATCGCCCGCAGCGCCGAGGAAGAGGCGCTGGCCTATGATCAACTGGTTACGGCGGTCGAGGACGCGGCCAAAAGCCACAACTTCATAGTCATCGACACGCCCGGACACCAAAGCCATCTCACGTCGCTGGTGCATGCGATGGCCGATACGCTGATAACGCCGCTGAACGACAGTTTCGTCGACTTTGATGTCCTTGCCACGGTGGATCCGAAGACGCTGGAACTGACCGGTCCCAGCCACTATGCCGAGACCGTTCTGCACGCGCGCAATGAACGCAGCCTGCTCGACCAGGCACCCACCGAATGGATCGTGTTGCGTAACCGGCTTTCGATGATTTCCTCGCGGAACAAGCGGCTGATGGGCGAAAAATTGCAGGAATTGTCGGAGCGGCTGAACTTTCGCTGCATCGACGGGATTGCCGAACGGCTCATCTTCCGCGAGTTTTATCCGCGCGGCCTGACGGCTTTCGACGAGGTGAAGGAAACGACGTTAGGGACGCGTCCCACCCTGTCGCATGCCACCGCGCGTCAGGAAGTGCAAAACCTGCTGGATGCGATGGCGCTTAGCGAAAGCGCTGCTGGCCTGGACGGCAGTCGCCACGTGGCTTGACGGCTACTGTTTGAGCGGGCAGCCGAGGCCGGGCCGCTAGCCGACCGCCGATCCGAGCACCACGACCTTGGTGCCGATCGGCGTTCGGTCGTAAAGATCGACGATATCCTCGTTGGTCAGGCGAATGCAGCCGGAGGAAACGTTCCTGCCGATGGTCCAGGGTTCGTTGGTGCCGTGAATCCGGTAGAGCGTGTCTTTCTTCCCCTGCCAGAGGTAAAGAGCGCGCGCCCCGAGCGGGTTATCGGGGCCGCCGGGCATTCCGATTCCGCTCTGCAGTTGCTTTAAATGCGGGATGACTTCGGGCCGCCGCTGCAGGATTTCGGAGGTCGGATACCAGTCTGGCCATTCCTGCTTGTCGTGCACCTTGGCGACGCCTGCCCAGGAAAATCCTTCGCTGCCGACGCCGACGCCGTAACGCATCGCACGGCCGCCGTCCTGCACGAAATAAAGGAAGTGCTCCGACGGATCCACGACGATCGTGCCGCGCGGCTCTCGCGTGGCGTAGTCAACCTCTTTACGCCGAAAGGCGGGATCGACCTCTCTCGACCGCGTTTCGGTCTGCGTGGTGACGCAACCGCCAAGACCCAAGGCGGCGATGGCGGAGACTCCGGTAATCAGTGTACGACGGCTGACTATACGCACGAATGCTCGACCCCTGTAAGACGTTCCCGCAGCGTTTTAGCACGGCCGCGAGTTTGTGGAAATTCGCATCCGCGCCGCCACATTTTGGGGGGAGATATCAGGGGCGGGGCCGTTAATCCATGCTGCCGATCCCCGGCAGTTTGGCGTTTCCGTAGCTTTCCAATCTTTAACTTGCCGGACCCCGCCCGCCGACTACCTTATCCGGCGGGGGCCATCATATGCCGATCTTCGGGGCAAGCCCGTAATCGGTTATTGGAGAACGGCCATGTGGAAACCCATTCTCGCCGCAACGGCGGCGCTTGCCATTGTCGGCACGTCATTGGTCTATGCCCAGCAACGCGATGACGGTTTCTCGCGCTGGCGCGGCCATGGCGCGGATCGTCGGGCCAATTTGGAACTGTCGCAGGAAGATCGCGCGGCCTTCACCGATGCGCGGATCGCCGCGCTGAAGGCGGGCCTGCGGCTGACGCCGGATCAGGAGAAAAACTGGCCGGCGTTCGAGACCGCGCTGCGCGATCTCGCCAAGATGCATGAGGAGCGTTACGCGGGCCGGCGGCAGGACGAGCCGCGCGCGGGCGATCGCGGCGATGATGCCGAGCGCCGGGCCGATGCGGGTTCGGTCGAGCGGCTGCGCCGCCATGCCGAGATAATGACCAAGGCCGGCGAAAGCCTCAAACGGCTTGCCGACGCGCAGGAGCCGCTCTACCAGAGCCTCGACGAGAGCCAGAAGAACCGTTTCCAGATCCTGTCGCGCGTCATCCGGCATTCGTACTTCGCGCAGATGCGCGGGCATGGCGGCGACATGATGCGCGGGCACCACGGCATGATGGACGGCGACTACGGCATGATGCGTGGCGACCGTGGCATGATGCGCGGCGACCCTAGCATGATGCGTCGCGAGCGCGATCGTGACGGCGACGAGCGTCGTGGTCCGCGCGGCATGCGCGGCATGCGCGGCGGCGACGCCGAGCGCGGTGGCGGCATGATGGACGGCATGGGCGAGCAGCCCTGAGCGCCGAGTAATTTGACGGACCAAAGCCGCCGGCAAGACCGGCGGCTTTTCTTTCTCCCTCTCGCCACTGAACTCGGCTTTACCCGGGTTCAGCACCGTTGAGCGGCACAAGTCGGATATTAGCTCGCGCGGCTCAACCCGGGTTGATGGCCGTCACCCTCCAGGAGCTGGAATCCATCATTACCCCGTTCGGACCGAGATGCTTGGCGAGTTGCGCCTTCAGCGCCTGCGCGATTTCCTCGTGCCGGTCTTCCGCCAGCTTGCCCGCCTCGCGATAGACCTCGCCCGCCGGCCCGAGTGCGAGTTGGAAGGCGACGGCATCATCGAGGTCCTTGCCAACGAAAACCTGGGCGTCGATCCGCTCGAACTGAATGTCCCGGTAGCCGGCGATTTCGAGCTGCTTGGTCACCACGCCGGTGTCGGCCATGGAAAAAGGACCGGGGCCGCAGGTCTGCGCGTTCTCGCCCGGCGGCGGCAGAAAGCGCAGCACGACGTCCTTGGCCGAACCGAGCCACGGATTGTCCTTGATGCCGCGCCAGACGATCATCGTCATGATCCCGCCCGGCTTGAGGCTTTTGCGCATATTGCGCAGGCCGGCGACCGGGTTCTCGAAGAACTGCGTGCCAAAGCGCGAGAAGCAGAAATCGTGGATCGGCTCGAACGGATAGGTCTGCACATCCTCTTCCAGGAAGGTGATGTTGCCGATCCCCGCCGCCTTGGCGTCCCGGCGGCCGAATTCCAGGAAACCATCGCAGCAGTCGATCGCCAGCACCGAGCCGGAGGGGCCGACGATCTTTGCAAGCTTGATGGCGGTGTCGCCAAAACCGCAGCCGACATCCACCACCTTGTCGCCGGGGCGTACGCGCAACGTGGGAAAGATCGCTTCGCTGTGCAGCGTCAACCCATCGACGATGATGTGTTTCCAGCGGACGAATTTCGGAACGAGGACATCGTTCCAGAAATCCACATATTGGCTGCGATGAGGCTGGCTCTGCGCGGTTTCGTGCAACGACATGGGACCCTCCGATTGACGGACGCTGGCGGCATTCTGACGCCCCAAGCCCGCAAAGCGCAATGGCGGTTATTGGCCGTCCGAGCCGCCCGGCTGGATTATTTTATTCCGCATGAGCATGCACCGGCAGCCCATCATGCGCGTGTGAATCAATATGATGATGCCGTTCGCCCGAGTGATCCATCGGATCGACGTGGATCACCACCAGCGAGAGATAATCGAATTGGTGCAGCAGGCGATGACGCACCTCGGCGGCGACCGAATGGGCCATCGCTACCGTCATCTGTGAATCCACCGCGATATTCAGTTCGGCATGCAAGCGGTGCCCGAGCCATCGCACCCGCACCTCGGTCACCTCCTGCACCTGCGGCATCTGTTCCGCCGCCTGCCGTATCTTCTCGCTGATCTCGGGATCGGCACCGTCGAGCATCCGCGTGAAAATGGATTTTCCGCTCTGGATCACGATGCCGAAAATCGTCGCGGTGATCAGCAGGCCGATGATGGGATCGGCTAGCGGATAACCAAGCCAGAGGCCGACTACCCCGCCAAGCACGGCCAGACTTGTCCAGCCGTCGATACGGGCATGGTAGCCGTCTGCAACCAGCGCAGCGCTGTTGATTTCGCGGCCTATGCGTATGCGAAACATCGCCACCGCCTCGTTGCCGATGAAGCCGATGACCGAAGCCGCGGCGACCGCCCACAAATGCGAAACCTCCTGCGGCTGCAGCAGCCGCTGGATGCTGTGATATCCCGCACCGATGGCGCTGGCGAGAATCACCAGGACGATGGCGACGCCCGCCAGATCCTCGATCCGGCCGAAGCCATAGCCAAAGCGAATGCTCGGTTTTCTGCGTGCGAAGACGAAGGCGATCGCCAGCGGGATGGCCGTCGCCGCGTCGGCGAAATTGTGGATGGTGTCGGCCAGCAGCGCGACGCTGCCGGAAAAGGCCACGACCACGACCTGAAGCACCGCCGTGATCATGAGACCGGCAAATGACCATTTCAGCGCCCAGAGCCCGCGCTCGCTGGCGGTGATGGACGGATCGACGATGCCGTGACTGTGGCCATGGTCATGCGCATGATGACCATGGTCAGTATGATGATCTTGGTGATTTCCGCTCATCGTATTTTTATTATCTCACAGGCTGCGTTCGGCATACAGGCCAGCCTGCTCGCCATCATTGTTCCTCCGGCGGCTTCATGTGCCTGAATTGAATCAGGAGCAGCAGGTCGTAAACGATCTTGAGCGTCCCGCAGATGATAAGCGGCCACGCCCGGAACGAGGCGGCGAACAAGGCGCCGGCCAAGGCCGGGCTGGCCGCAGCGGCCAGGCTGCGCGGCACGGAGGTAAAGCTCGCGGCGGCGGCACGCTCGGACGGGGTGACGACCGCCATGACGTAGGAGGACCGCGTCGGCACATCCATCTGCGACAGCGCGGCGCGAATGAGCAGCAAGCTCAGCGCAACCGGCAGCGTGGGAGCCATCGCCGCCAGGATCAGCGCGATGCTGGACGGGATATGGGTAAATACCATCGTGTTGATCAGGCCGATGCGCCGCGACAACCACGCCGCCACCGGAAAGGAAAAGGCCGAGAACACGCCGGACCAGAAGAAGAACACACCGGCGGCTGCCAGCGACAGATCGAACCGTTCGAATAGCCACAGCGCCAGCAGCGATTGCACGACGAAGCCGCCGGCGAAGGCATCGAGGCTGAACAGTGCGGCGAGCTTGTAAACGATGTGCCGTGAAGGGCCGAGCGCGGCAGGCGCGCCGTGCTCCGGCGAGGGATGGTGCGGCGGAATGCGCGCATAGATGAGACCGCCGAGGATCCCAAGAAGGGCGTAGAAGACGAACATTGCCTTGATCGCCGTCAGCTGGTCGAGGCGCTGCGGCGAGACCAGGTCGGGAATCGCCGCGGCCAGCGCGCCCACGGCTCCGGCCAGTGCGCCGACCAGGCTGTAACGCGCAAACATCCGCGTGCGGTCGGCATCCGCGACTTCCCGCGCCAGCACCGCATGCTCGACCGGCACGAATACGCTGACGCTGCCGGCCGAGGGATTGATCGTGCCGGCGAAGGCGACCACCAGCAGCAGCGTGTAATCGTGCACCAGGGCGAAGGCGACGCCGGTCGCGATCATCAGGCTGGCGGCTGCGAGCAGGAGCTGGCGGTGATCGTAGCGGGCTCCAAGAATCCCGACGGCGATCGTCAGGAGCGCCGAGCCGAGCAAAGCCGCGGTGGCGATGATGCCTACCTCAAGCGGCGAAAATCCGAGCGCGAGAAGATAGAGCGGCAAAAGCACGGCGACGAATCCGTCGCCGAAATCGCGCAAAGCCCGCGCGGAGAGCAGGTAGGTGGTGGGTGCAAATAACCGGTTGTCGGGATGGCGCGGTTGCATGCTACCTCGCACCGGCTCAGGCGCCGGGATCAGGTAGCAGAGCTTGGACGCGGAGCGTCTTGCGAGTGCGGGGAGTCTGCTTTGTCCCCGCCCGGAAACTACCAGAGGCAAGCTCGGTGCGGCAACCCGGCTGTTGGAGGCCGCGAAGGCGGTTGGCCCGACCGATGCGGCTTCTTGCCCCAACAGGCTGAAAGAATGCGGGTCCCGCAAAACCCGGCAAATTCCCGAATTAAGCCCTAGGTTTCGCCGTTATCATATGTATATTCCGGCCGATGCTGGTCGGTCTCACGAGAATCATGCGTAGTTGGGTGGCGATGGGATTCATCGCCGCCTATGCCGTCTGCATCCTCGCACCGACGGCTGCGCTTGCATTGAGCGGGGCTTCTTGCCTTGCGGAGCACGGCCCGGCGCAGGCTCATAGTCATGCCGGTGACGCCGTTCACGAACACGGCGACGAGCACAATCACGCCGGGGCAGCCGATAGCCCCGACGATGGCGATTCGGCGAGCAGCACGTGTTGCGGAATGGTTTTCTGCTCTGCGCTTGCTCCGGAGCTGACGTCGTCTTTGGCTCCTGCTGTAATGTCCGGTCGCGCCAGTTTTGCGGCGTGGCAGGACTTCACCGGCCTTCCGCCCGACAAACTCATTCGCCCCCCGAAATCCCAATCCTGATCGAAGCTGACGCCCGCCGGCAGCGGCGAGCTTGTTCGTCATCTGGATTTGGGAGTTCTCATGCTCGTGCTTTGTGCGCGCGCTGCCGCAACACGCGGCAATAATAAGCCTTATCGAAAGGCGAGACTTGGCTTGATCGGCGCGGCGCTTGCGGCGCTGCTGGCCGGCGGCTGCGCAACCGCGCCGCCGACGTCGCTTCTTGCCCCGGGCGATCCGGGCGCTCGCGTTCCTGCTGTCCGCTACAGCTCGGTCACCGCGCCATACACGCGGCAGCGGCCGGTCGAGCCGTTGCCGTGGCGGGAACGTAACGAGCGCGTCGTTCCGCAGGCCGGCCAATGAGCAACGCCATGCAGCCATCGGTTAAATGGATGCGCCGCCTGTTGTTGACCACCCCGCTGGTGCTTTCCGGCTGCGCCGGCTTCTCGCCGGACGGCGGAATGGACTTCGTGGTGGCGACCGCCGGCTCCGATATCAATAAGCAGGTCGTCCTCGTGCGCAGTGAGGAAGACGCCGCCGCGGCGCGCGCAGCCACGGACAGGCTGTTGAAACGCCCGCTCACAGCCGACAGCGCCGTGCAGATCGCCTTGCTCAACAACAAGGGGCTGCAGGCCGCCTACAACGAGCTGGGCATCGCCGAGGCCGCCAGGGTTCAGGCGTCGCTGCCGCCAAACCCCACTTTTTCCGTTGAAAGAATATCAGGGCTGGCGGAGATCGAGATCGAAAAGCGGATCATCGCGAATATCCTAGCGCTGGCGACACTGCCGGTGCGGGCCGAAGTGGCAGCCGACCGGTTCCGGCAAGCGCAGTTGCGCGCCGCCGAAGAAACGCTTCGCGTCGCGGCGGAGACCCGCCGCGCCTATTACCGCGCCGTGGCGGCGCGGCAGGCGATCTTCGTCCTGGCGCAGTCGAAGGCATCGGCGGAAACGGCGACGCAACTCTCCCGCCGCCTGGGCGAGACCGGCGCAATCGGCAAGCTCAACCAGGCGCAGGACCAGGTCTTCTACGCTGAAATCACCGCGCAACTCGCAACCGCGCGCCAGCGCATGCTGACCGAGCGCGAGCGTTTGGTGCGTGCGATGGGGCTCTGGGGCGACGATCTTGCCTTCAAGCTGCCGGATAATCTCCCGTCGATGCCGCGCAGGCCGCAGGTGCTGCCGAAAGTAGAGGTCGAGGCGGTGCGCCGGCGCATCGATATTCAGATCGCGCGGATTGAGCTCGACGCGCTGGCGAAGTCCTACGGACTCACCCAAGCCACACGTTTTATCAACCTGCTGGAGGTCGCGCTTATCGAGAAAGATGTGAAGGAGCGCGCAACGCGAGAGACGACGCGCGATCGTGGATTCGAAGTCGAGTTCCAGATCCCGCTCTTCGATTTTGGCGAAGTGCGCGCGCGACAGGCCGAGCAGACCTATCTGCAGGCGGTGAATAGGCTGGCGGAAAAAGCCGTCAATGCCCGATCACAGGCGCGTGAGGCCTACCGCAGCTATCGGGCGACTTACGACATCGCGGCACACTACCGCCGCGAGGTTCTGCCATTACGCAAGATCATTACGGATGAAACACTGCTTCGCTACAACGCGATGCAGATCGACGTTTTCGGGCTGCTGACGGAAGTGCGGCAGCGCACCGCCTCCATCAACGCCAGTGTCGATGCGCAGCGGGATTTTTGGCTCGCGACCGTGGACCTTGGCGTCGCCGTGATGGGCGGCGGCGTCTCCGGTGGGGGCGAAGCCCCGGCCATGGCGGGCGCGCCGGCCGAGAGCGGCGGCGGCCATTGATGCAAAAACACACATGAAGGAGCGCAGAGGATGATTTCGCGCAGACACTTGTTGGGTTCGGCGGCCGTGCTGGCCGGCGCAACGGCGGTCAGCGGCCGTGTGCAAGCTGCCGCCATACCCGAGGCGGCGACGATGGAGGCGGCCACCATGCAGCCGCCGATCGCGCCACAGCAGGGCCAGGACTACCAGCCGGTGGTCACGCTTAACGGCTGGACCTTGCCCTGGCGCATGAACGGCGACTGGAAGGAATTCCATCTCGTGGCCGAGCCGGTGGTGCGGGAAATCGCGCCTGGCATGAAGGCGCATCTGTGGGGCTACAACGGGCAATCGCCCGGCCCCACGATCGAATGTGTCGAGGGCGACAAGGTCCGCATCTTCGTCACCAACAAGCTGCCGGAACACACGACGGTTCATTGGCACGGCATGCTGCTGCCAAACGGCATGGACGGTGTCGGCGGCTTGACGCAACCGCATATCAAGCCGGGCAAAACCTTCGCTTATGAATTCGTGATGAAAAAGAGCGGGACCTTCATGTACCACCCGCACGCCGACGAAATGGTGCAGATGGCGATGGGCATGATGGGATTTTTCGTCGTGCACCCGCGCGATCCGAATCTTTATCGCGTGGACCGCGACTTTGTTTTCCTTCTCGCCTCTTACGACATCGATCCCGGCAGCTACATGCCGAAGATCATGACCATGACCGACTTCAATCTCTGGGCGATAAACAGCCGCGTTTTCCCCGGCATCGATCCGCTGCCGGTGCGGCGCGGCGACCGCGTTCGGGTTCGCGTCGGCAACCTGACCATGACCAACCATCCCATCCACATGCACGGCTATCATTTCGCGGTGACCTGCACGGATGGCGGCTGGGTCCCTGAAAGCGCGCGCTGGCCGGAAGTGACCATCGACATCCCGGTCGGGGCCATGCGCGCCTACGAGTTTGTCGCCGACGAGCCGGGCGATTGGGCGCTGCATTGCCACAAATCGCATCACACCATGAATGCCATGGGCCACGAGGTGAAGACCTTCATCGGTGTGCAGAAGAAGGATCTGGTGAAGCCCATCCGCAAGCTGGTTCCCGACTACATGGCGATGGGCAATGCCGGCATGGCGGACATGGGCGAGATGGAGATGCCGGCGCCCGATAACACGCTGCCGATGATGACCGGTTTCGGCCAGTTCGGGCCGATGGAAATGGGCGGCATGTTCACCGTTGTGAAAGTGCGCGAAGGGCTTGCGCCCGGCGATTACCGCGATCCCGGCCCGTATAAAAATCCGGAAGGGACCGTGGCTTATGAGGTTGAAAGCACGAAGGCTGCGGAACCTTCGCGCCAAAGTAATAAATCCGCGACTAAGCCTGCAAGCGAGGTACGCGTCGTGAAGCCCGGCCCAAAGAGCCGACATGGTCAACATTGAAACTGGAGAAGCATGGAATGACACGAGGTATAACTTTCGGAACACTCGTCCTTTCCCTCGCCTTATCGGCGGGGCCTGTGTTCGCCGCAGCCGGAGCTCCCGGCCACAGCCACGAAACTTTTTCGGCGGGTGAGCCCGGCGATCCCAAGAAGCCAGCGCGCGTTGTGCAAATAGCCATGACCGAATCGTCGGGAAAAATGGTTTTCATTCCCGAGCGGGTCGAAATAAAGCGGGGCGAACAAGTCAAATTCATCCTGCGCAATAACGGCGAGCTGGATCACGAGTTCATCTTGGCCACCACTGAGGAAAACCTCAAGCATGCCGAGGAAATGAAAAAGAACCCGGAAATGGAACACGATGATCCGAACGCCAAGCGGATCGTTCCCAAGAAAACCAACGAAATCGTCTGGAAATTCACCAAAGCCGGAGTGTTCGAATACGGCTGCCTGATACCCGGGCATCGCGAAGCCGGCATGATCGGCACCATCATTGTGAAGTAAGCAAGATCGACCACGGAGACGTCACTATGAAACTCGCAACAGTCATATTCGCAGCTGCCCTTGCCATGGCAACAGCTGCCCTTCCGCAATCGGCTCTTGCCCAAAGCGCGATGATCGACGGGCAGGTCACTAAAGTCGACGAGTCGGCTGGCAAGATCACGATCAAGCATGGCCCGATCAAAAAGTTCGACATGGCCGATGGCATGAGCATGGTTTTCCGCGCGCAGGATCCGGCCATGCTGAAGTCGGTGAAAGCTGGCGACAAGGTCAAGTTCGACGCCGACAAGATAAACGGCCAGTTCACCGTCACCAAAATTGAAAAAGCAAAATGACGGAGGTCCAAGCGGACGCCGGAGCTGAATCGGGTAAAGTTATCGATCTCCAGGCGACCCGATCGTCGGCGTTCGCGATCGGCCCGTCGGACGGATCGGCCGCGCGCTGCGCGTCGTCAGACAGCGTGGAATATCCGACGGATGCGCCGGCCGTCGGGAATTGGACCGCGCACAGAACGAAAATCATCCAGTGGGCAAATCTCTGAGCAAAGGAATCGGTCTGTGGCCTGGGAAGGCTCATGCGGGCGCTCTGAGAGCAGCAAGGGGGGTGGCTTAAGACGTTGTTGCAACGCAATAACTTTTTCAAAGACCGGTGACAGCGGGACATTAAGAGAATACGCTAGTTACGCAGTCCAGTGCTGCATTCATGATCGGCGGCCATGGGCCAGATCAGAAACATCGGAAGTGTTTTGTTTTTGGCAGCATGCCTTGAAGCGCTGCGGCCGTTTCCCTCGATTGCCGGTGAACACCTCGGGAGCTGGGTATCCAATCCTCGCTCCGCGATTACGATCGTTGTAGAGGAATATGGCGGACGCATCGTCGGACCGGAATGGGAATACAAGTTTCCGGCGAGCGCGAATGACATCGCTTTCGATCTCGCGCCGGGCCGCCGGCTCGTACTCCGCCGAAGCGGTGAGACCTGGGTTGGGGAATACACTCATCCTCGCGTGCGACCCGGCGGCGCCCTCTATGAAAACCACACCATGATGTTCGTACGGGAAAAAGTACAGACCACGGAATCAACAGCTCCATAGCTTCGTCTCGAAGATGGGGCAAGTTGCGCGGCGCCCTAGACTGCCATAGCTCTCGCCCATAGTGCTGCGATCGCAGGCGCGGGAATCGTTGCGGCCGTTATCTTCTTCGTTCCGATCCGGCAGCAAGCGTTCGTGGACGATACGCAATTCTTGCGTTCCATGATTCCGCACCATGCAAGCGCGATCCTGATGTGCGAAAAGGCGCGCCGATCATGGATGCAGAAATTAAAAAACTGTGCGTCGGCATCATTGAGAGCCAGCAGTCCGAGATCAATCAGATGAAATCGAAGTTGACCCAATTGGCGAATACTTCGGGCACGCATTGAAGCCACCGGACCCGCGCAACTACGTAGTTTTCCTCAGTTGCTGGCATCTGGTTATGCACCCACCCTTTTCATCATGCAGGGGTTCGCCGAAGCACGCGAAACACCCTCGGACTTGAGAAAAGGCGGTCTTGTGACGCCTTGCGCCTTGTTTATCGCCGTGGGCGTGTTTGGCGATGCTGTCCATCATAGCGACCGTCCGGTTGCCGAGTAATAAGGAGAGACGAGCATGACAAAACTTCCTTATTTGCGGACGATGTTCGCCACCTGCATGCTGTTTCAGGTTGTTTACCTGCTTTGCGTTTTGCTCTGGCTTGGTTTCCCGGACCTGAAAGGCCACGCATTGCTGCCAGCGATCTTTCCGAATTTCACGCTGCTGACATGGAGCAGCTTCGTCTACGGTTTGATCGCCAGCATGATCTACGGTTGGATCGCGGCAATCATCTTCGTATTTTTCTATAATCTCTGGCCTAGCGTGGCTGTGGTGGTGTTCGGGCGGAAGGCCGCCGCCGCTTAGGCATGCCGCACCGTCATGGAGATTTGTCGATAACGCCATCATGCTGGTCATTCCCGGCGCGATGGATGCAGGGCTTAACGGCCTGCTGTTTTGGGCCAGCCCGGTATTTTCGCTCGTCGTCGTCGGAATCGCTGCCTATCCGGTCAAGCGGCAAAGTCAAAAGCGGCGCGACAGCCGCTTCCTCAGGTGCTCCAGTATTTGCTCAGTGACGCTCTCAACAACCTGCGCCATTGGCGCTCCGGCATCAATGACCCGGCCGTTTGGCATGGCTCCCACCAATGCCAGATAAGCTTCCCGCTGGCGGGCAGTCACTTCATAGGGCACTTCCTGCTTTCGCCGCTGCAGGACCTCGGGCGCCGCGTCGAGCAGCACGACCAGATCGGGCTTCGGCGCAAGCCGCCACACCAGCCGCAGCATCCATAGCGGCCCGCCGTAGCGATAGCGCTTCTGGTCCACCAGGATATCAACGAAGCTCCGGTCGTGCAGAAGCAGGGTGGATCGCGCAAGCGCAAGGCGAATGCTGAGATAGCTGTAGGTGTGGTAGGCGAACCAGTAGCCGAGACGGAGCAGCGATACCGGGAGGGAGCGCGATTTCAGCGCGTGCGGCTGGTCGGTGGCGCGCTCGCTCCTTCGAAAGGTATTGAGAATGCCCGGAGCGAATCCCCAGCAGTCGTGGCGCGCAAAGACAAGGGCCAGTTCAGACGGAAGAGCACTGATGACCGACGATTTTCCCGCCCCATCGGGTCCGAGAAACGCCACGCTGATGCCATCAGGCCGAAAGATGCGCGTCACCCGGTCAGCCCAGGCGCTCAGCTTGTTCGCGGCAAAACGGATAGGGCGGCGGCGAATGGCGCGTGAGCGCATCCCGGTATTGAGGCTGGGCAGTTGCGCCCGCGCGGCCTCCCAATCTCCGGACTGCGCGGCGGTGGCAATAATAGGGCTGTTCTCGGGGGTGCAGAAACGCGCGAGTTGGTCCACGGCTCCTTCCGGATCCTGCCGGTAGAAGTTGCTTAGCCGGCGCGCCCGCTGATCGTTCAAGCCGCGCTTGCTGATCGTTCTGAGCAGGTAAGCGGCGAATGCCAGGTCCGGCGCGGGAATCCAGAACATGCCGTGGCGGCGCCGCGTTGCGAGTATCTCACGTCCATCGAAATACCTTGCGCCCTGCAGATCGCAATCTGTGGCGAAGTCCAATGCTAAAAAGCAGTGGGATCCATCCGGCCTTTTGCCGGCAAGCACGATGTAACGCCCGCGGCAATGGACCACATCTGCACCAATCTCGTGACGACGTTCATGCAGAAGCCGCAGCAGCTTGCGCGCGGATACATTCGCGTCGATCAGGCAGTCCACGTCGGATTTGATGTCATTCGGCAAGTCCTCATATCCGTGCAGCACGCAGTATGGGATGTCAGCACGATCGAGTGTTTCGAACACCTTCGACAAAATGCGCGCGGGGCATGTGCCGTCCTCGGACGGCAGGCCCGCCGGGTGCTCTCGGAGAATGCTCGCTGACTGCCGCACGCGATGACCCCTAGACCTGCAACGGCCAAGCACTGGACGGTTCTGCGGTGCTGCCGGACTCGGCTTCCAGCGGCACGAGCAACCAGAACGCGGCCCAGCGGCCGATCGCGCCAACGGTGTCCCCGATCAGAACCGCATAAGCTGCGCCCAACAGTCCCCACTTTGGCAGCAGCAAGATTACCAGGAGCGTGTTCACGCCGGCAGAGAACAACATGACGGCTGCAACGGGTCTGGCACGCCCGGCGGCTGCAAGAGCGAGGGAAGGCGGTATGCTCACGGCCATAACAAGGGCCGCCAAGGCGAGCAATCCCAGTACGTGGCTGTTTCCCGCGTAAACCTCGTCACGATAGAGCAGGCGCATGATGTCGGCGCCGAAAACGAAGATGACCAGACAAAACCCCGACATGATCGCGCCCAGCACCAGCGCGTCCGAAATTACTCGCCTCCGCAGGGCCGCAATGCCGTTGTTTTTAAGGATCCGAACGAACTTTGGCGTCAGCACATTGCAGAACCCGAAAATCACCGGATTCGTGAATGCGACAATGCTGGCGCAGGCCGCAAATAGTCCGGCGACGGCAGCGCCGCCGAGCACGAGCGCGAGCCACGGCGTCGCGTAGCCTTGAATCTGCACGCCGAGCTGTCCCCACAAGAACCATTTCCCTAAGGCCCAACATTGCCGGGACGTGGCGCGCAACTGGTCAAAACCGACAGCAAATTGTCGGCGTGCGGCATAGAGCCAGGCTCCGGTGGTGATAGCGCAACAGATACCGATAGCGGCAATAAGCGCTGGGGCGGAGACGGCGCCGGCCCAATAAAGCATCCCGGCTGCAATCAAGGTGAACACCGCGACGCCGGTGTCCAGCGTCAGCGCCTGGGAAACCGCCAGATGCGCAAAGGCAAATCGGCGCGCGAATTCCCGCATCAGCACAAAAGGCAGAGCGCCGGCGACGGCCCATGCCAGGTGGACCAATTCAGCCGGCGCATCGAGGGCGATGAAAGCTGCTGCCGCAGCGGTCGCCACAAGTGCAAAGGCGCCGCAAAGCGCCAGGCTCAGAACAAGCACGCTGAAAGCGTGCTGCGCCGGAGATCCTGCGGGGTCATGCAGCTTTATGGCGTAGGGCCTGGTGATCAGGGATTCCTGCGTCGCGAGGCAGAAGGCCAATATCGAAATCGCGAGCGCGTAAATGCCCAACTCCCCGGGGCCCGTGGAGCGGGCGATGACGACGAATACCAGGAAGCTTGTCGCGCTAACGACGACCTGGTCAGCCAAGGCCAGGATTTGGCTCGCGGGCAGCAACGAAGACAACGCCCGCCAGAGCGCGCGAGGGCTGAGATCCCGTGCCTTTAATTTGGCCAGGCTCACTGCCGAGGCTTTCGGTTCTCCAAGACGCATCGATCGAGGCATTGGTCAGAGCTCCATGAGCCGGCTGACCAAGGATTTCGTCGCGCGCCTGGCTGTCTGCCTGACCTGCTCAGTCCGCTGAAATGTCGACACGCGCCACTGCGAATAGCGCGGCGCACAGGAGAATATGAGGTCGGCGACTTCCAGCCGACCGGGCCATAGTCCATCAATGACGTGCTTGCCGTCCGTGCCGCTATCCAGGCGGTCGGCCCAGCACTCCGACAGCAGGCTCCGCATTACCTCCAGTTCCAGTAAAAGCCCGGCGGAATAAGCTCGGTAGGCTTCGTCGTAAGCACATTTGACTGCAAAGCCGGTGCGGCCCGCGAACAGCGTCAGGCCGACCGCGACCGGTTTCCCAGCGAGCGTCAACACGTCGGCGCGGCAAATCGAATCCGCTTCGCTGCCGGTAAAGACATCGATGGCAAACTGTCTGGTGGCGGGAGCACATGCGAGCGCAGTGCCGCGCTTGCCCTTCCATCCACTCGTTTCGATCTGCAGAAAGGCCGCCACGGCGTTCTCGAGTCCCGCACCGCTGCGATGAATTTCGTGGGTGACCGGCCCGAGTTCCTCGAGGCGGCGCCGGTTGCGCGCAAGCTCCCGCCTCCGCTTGGGAGAAATGTGCGACTGCATCAGCGCGTCGAAGCTCGTCCCGCTTTCAAGCGTCGCCCGCAGGAAGTTGTTGGCGAACAGCCAAGGCCGGCCGTTCGCCGCCAGCGCCTTGGTCATCGCCTGGCAGGCCGCGCCTTGCGTATAGATCCGCGGAAGAACCCACTCACCTGGATAACACGCCGCCATGACGTCGAGCAGGGTATCCGCCGCTTCCGCGAAGCGCTGCTTGTCCAGCAAGGGAGCGCAGCTGAAGGTGTATTTGGTCTGCCACGCCTGCGCGCCGGTTCCGGCGACGGGAATTCTGATCCTCGGCGCGGTAAATGGAAGCAGCGCAATGAGATCGGCGCCTTCCCAAACCAGCGCGAAGCGAAGCGCCGTATCGCGCTCGACGTTTTTCATCAGCGCGCGCGCGTAGCGCGGGCAATAATAGACGTTGTCTTCGATGCTGTTTTTGCCGAGCGCTTCCCAGGCGGGCACCAGCTCGCTGACTGCATCCCGTCCGACGACCTGACCCCTCAACGACGATTTGATTTCGGCAAGCTGCAGCATGAGCGTCTCAGTCGGGCTGGCGGCAAGGCCCCCAATGCCCGGCTCGCAAGCTGGTGGTAGCAGCCGAAGGCTGCATTTTTGTTAGCCGGCTGCCCTAGTTCAAAGACTGGGAAATGAAAAATTAATGCGAACGTTAAAATTTGCGGCCGAAGAGCTTTTTCGCCGCGGATTCAGGGAAATAGCCGGGAGAGCGCGCAGATTGCGAGTCTTCCGTCGCGCTGAACTAACAGCTCCTTAAGCGCCATCGCGTATTGCTAGAGAACTGCCGCGTGACGCCCTGAGCTTCTTTCATTGTCGATCGCCGCCGGAAACTTGCGAGAACAGCCTAATGAGCAAAGCCGTAGAGCGTGTCCTGGTTTTCGGCGACGACATGCGCATCTTTCTGGCCGTCGTCCGCTCGCTCGGGCGCGCCGGCAAGGAAGTGCATGCCGCGCCTTTCAACTGGCATTCTCCAGCCCTGCAATCGAAATATGTTTCCGCCGTGCATTATTTGCCGCGCTATTCCGACGATCCGAGCGGCTGGCGCGAAAGCGTGATGAGCTTGGCGAAAAAATATGATTTTGATCTCATCATGCCCTGTTGCGACGACCGGGCGATCCTGCCGTTTGATATTCACCGCGACGATTTCGCGGAGTATCGCGTCGCAATTCCTGATCGCACGAGCATGGACCTGTTGTTCGACAAGCAATGCACCCGGGAGCTTTGCGTCGAACTGGATATTCCCGCCGCGCCGGGAAAGCAGCTCGCTGCCGATGACGATGCCAGTCATCTCGTTGCTCGCTTCGGCCTGCCGCTGGTACTGAAGCCGCGCAGATCGTTCTGGGCAGATCGCCTTGATGGCTGGGGCAAAGTCTTTATCGTCGAAACCGAGGCCCATCTGCGCAAACTGCTTCTCGAGATTCAAGATCGGCCGCGTTATCTCGTGGAAGGCTATTTCGAGGGTGTCGGCGTCGGCGTTTCTGTCCTCTCGGACCGCGGCAATATCCTGCACGCGTTCCAGCACCGCCGCCTGCGGGAAGGGTGGGGCGGGTCGAGTTCCTATCGCGTCAGCGAGCCGGTCAACCCCGCTTTGCGTGAAGCCTGCGAAAAAATCTGCCGGCATACCGGCCTGACGGGTGTTTGCATGTTCGAATTTCGCTGGCGGCCGGAGACGCAAGGATGGATTCTGCTGGAAACCAACGCGCGTTTTTGGGGCTCATCCCCCTTACCCCTGTCGCTTGGGATCGATTTCCCGCGTTACCTGTTCGACCTGCTGGTGCATGACCGGCGGCACGCGCCGGTTCAATACCCGTCCGGAGTTAGAAGCCGCAATGCCGTGCTCGACGGAATGAATCTGTTCAAGAGCATCGGACGGCTGGGTTCGAAAGATATCGGAAGCTGGATTTCGGAATTCGGGAAATTTCTTCTGCAACCGCTGTTCTGGCTAACCGGGCGGGAGCGCTCCGATAGTTTCGTCCGCGACGATCTCCGCCCAGCCTTTGCGGAATGTGCGATGCTCGCCAAGAGCATCAAAGAAAAAGTTGTACGCGCGCAAAATGTCGCCATTCGCCGGCGTCGTAGTGAACGCGCAACAAAATCCGCGGGGTAGATAAACATGGCGCAACAAGCGGAATTGATGCTGGAAGCATGGCAGCCTACGCCGAAGGAGAGGCTGATGCAGCCTGCCGTTGCCGCTGCTGTAAACGTCTCTCTCACCAGCGGTCTGGCTTCGCTTGAGCGGGAGTGGCGCGAGTTTGAAGGCAGCGCCGCCTGCACGCCGTTTCAGACATACGACTGGCTCTCGACCTGGCAGCGCTGCGTCGGGGAGAAGGCGGGCGTCACGCCTGCCATTGTTACCGCGCGCCGACACGGTAAGCTGTTGTTCATTTTGCCGCTGGCCGCGCACCGCAAAGGGCGCATGCGTCAACTCACCTTCCTCGGTCACACGCTTTGCGATTACAACGCGCCGCTGCTTGCTCCGGATTTTTCCGCGCAGGTATCAGACACGCAGTTCAGAGCACTCTGGAAGTCTGCGCTGGCGTTATTGCAGCGCCAGTTTCACTACGACCTGCTGCTATTGGACAAGATGCCGGAAAGGATCGGCCGGCAAGCAAATCCCATGCGCTTGCTCGAGACGAGCTTGCATCCTTCCGGCGCACACGCCATGGCTCTGGCAGGGAACTGGGAGCAGTTCTACTCCGCAAAACGCTCTTCTGCCACCCGACGCCGCGACAGGACCAAACGCAAGAAGCTTGCCGAACTCGGCGATCTTCGGTTCATCACCGCGGAAGCGCCGGATGAGATCAGCAAGACTGTGAATATCCTGATCGAGCAAAAGAGCCGATGGTTTCAACGCATGGGAATCCCGAACTTCTTCGAAATTCCCGGACAGAAGGAGTTTTATCGCTCGATCGCAATGACGGCGCGTTCGTTTGTGCATGTCAGTCAATTGAGCGTAGGGCCAAATTGCGCCGCCGCGAATTTGGGGCTGCTTTTTCAGGGCTGCTACTATCACGTGCTGGCGAGCTACGATGATGGACCAACGTTGCGTTTCGGTCCGGGGGCGGCCCACCTGCACGACCTGATGCGGTTCGCGATCGATCGCGGCTGCAAGTCCTTCGATTTCACCATCGGGGACGAGGCCTACAAGCTGGATTGGGCGGATTCCCAGCTTGATCTGCATGATCATGTGAGTGGAGACGGATTGCTGGGCCGGCTGGCGGTCGCAGCCATAAAAGCCAAGCTGCGTGCCAAACGCTTTATCAAGAAGTCGCCGCTCGTTTGGAGCGCTGCTTCGAAACTGAGGCTGATGCTCGGTAACCGCGGTGTTGCGTTGGGTTGATCTGGCGTTCGTGCCGGGTTTCCGATGGTCAGAGGCGCGAATCAGCCCTCGCTGGCGGATCGCGGGGCCGTCAGCCAGAGCAAGTAACGGAAACACAATGACTTTCCGCTAAAACTTCGCTCTGCCTCACCGCTCTTTTGGTTGCCGCGGCTTGAACCAGAATGCCTGTCCGGCCCACGTCAACGGGCGATCACTGCGACCAAAATCGGGAAAGCGAAAGAAGGCCTCGCGACGTGCACGGTGAACTGGACTCTGCAAGGAGATTGGCAGGTGAGGCCAATGGCCGAAGGCCGGGCGCGATCGTCATTGGCGGCGACTGCGGGGCGCTTGGCGTGGTGCGCAGCCTGGGGCGCGCGGGAATCCCCTGCTTCTTCCTGAAAGGCAAAAATCCGCTTGCGGGCTTTTCGCGCTACACCACGCACCGCAGCGCATGGCCCGGTCCGGAGCATCCCGATGCGGCAACCTGGCTGATGGATCTTGCGGACCGGCGCGGACTGCACGGATGGACGCTTTTTCCGAATGCGGATGACGAAGTCAGGCTGATTTCGCAGCATCATGCCGAGCTGAGCTCCAGCTATCGCCTCTGCACTCCGCCCTGGGAAATAACAAGATGGTTGGCGGACAAGAAACTCACCTATGAAAAAGCTGCTGCGCTCGGCATCGATTATCCCAGGACTTACACCCTGTCGGATCCAGCCGATCTCGCAGCGCTCGATTTCCCTTTTCCGCTTATTTTGAAGCCGGCGATCAAACAAGGTTACAACCTGCTGACCCAATCGAAGGTCTGGCGGGTCCGCGACCGCGACATGCTCAGGCGTGTTTTCAACGATGCCGTCTCGATGGCCGGCCCGGGCGGCCTGATCGTGCAGGAACTCGTGCCGGGCGACGGCTCAACGCAGTTTTCTTATGCGGCGGTTTGCCAGGAGGGACTGCCGGTCGTTTCGATGGTGGCGCGCCGCACGCGGCAGCATCCTGCCGATTTCGGCACCGGAACATTTGTCGAAACCATCGACAATGCGCGGGTCGAGGCTCTGGCGGAAAAGTTGCTGGAGGCCGTCGGCTACGGCGGGATGGTCGAGATGGAATTCAAGCTGGACGCCCGCGACGGGTCATACAAGCTGCTCGATGTGAACCCGCGGACCTGGACCTGGAATTCTCTCGGGGCTCCCGCCGGCGTGGACTTCCCCCTGACGATGTGGCGGCTGGCGCAAGGCGAGACCTTGCCGCGCAGGCGCGCCCGCTCAGGCGCGGCCTGGATGTATTTCTCGCGGGATTTGCCCGAAGCCCTGCGCGAAATGATGACAGGGAAGCTTTCTCCCGGGCAGTACCTGCGCGCCTTTCGTCAACCCATGGCACTTGGCGCCTTTGCTTTGGACGATCCGCTCCCCGGGCTGATCGATCTGCCCATCTCATTGACGCGCTGGCTGGCGGCAAAGCACAGCACGTCGCTTTCCTTGGGGCTGCTGGCATGAGCCGCGTGAAAGCCCTGGTAGCGACCGCACCCTTCATGATGCTCGCGCGCGTGGCGGGCGCGGGGGCCGGCTTTCTGGCGCAACTTGTGCTCGCGCGTCTGCTGACGCCGGAGGCGCTCGGAAAATTTTTCGCTGCGACAAGCCTGGCGGCTGTGCTCGGCGTCGCAGCTACGCAAGGCTATCCGGGAATCATACAGCGCTTCGTGTCGCGCTATCGCCGGTCGCGCCAGGCCGCCCTGCTGGGCGCTTTCTTCGGACAAGTTCAGCGCGAGACCTGGCTGGCCGGCCTTTTTTTCGCGGCGTTGCTGCTGGTTCCTGCCATCCTGCTGCCGGCACTCGACAGCGATTGGCGGATCTTTCTCACAGCGACCGCGATCTGCGTCGGCGCTGCCACCTCGTTCTCCCTCTATCCGCCGCTTGCTTGCGCCGGCCGGATGTTTGCCGTCGGCTTGCTCCCGGAAACTCTGGTACGCCCGACATTGTTTCTTGGCGTTGCGGTTGCCGTCGGGCTTTCGGGAGTGACGCTTTCGGCGGGAATGGCCGTTGCTGCTTATGCCGCTGTTTCCGCCAGCTTGGCGCTTGTCCAGTTCGTTGTGCTCAAAAGCGCCTTCGCATCGCATGGTTTTCGCGCGCCCAAAAAACTGCGGCGGCGATGGCGGCAGGAGGCTTGGCCGCTTCTCCTGGTGTTGTTGTTCACAACGCTGTTCGCCGACCTGGTTATCTTGCTGACGTCGCCTTTCCTCGGCGCGGAAGCCCTGGCGCCATTCGGCATCGCGCTTAAAATCTCGATGCTGATCGGGTTCATCGTGCAGGTGACGCATCAGATCTCGTTGCCCGACCTCGCCGACGCGCATCAGGGGGAGAACACCGAGGAAATGCTGGATGCATTGCTGCGGTCGACGCTGCTGCCGGTTCTGGTCACAGGCGCGGCCTTGGTTGCGGCGATCTTTTGGGGTGACCAGATTTTGCGATTGTTCGGGCCCGGTTATGCGGCAGCCAAATGGGGCTTGGTCATTCTGATTGCCGCCCAGCTCATTCGGGCGCTGGCCGGCCCGGCGCCCATGCTGCTGACGCTGGGCGGGCAGCAGGGGACCAATGCGGCAATCACCCTCGCGTGCTGCGGTGTGTTGCTGGCCGGCAACGCGGTGCTTACGCCGAGTCTGGGATTGCTCGGTGCGTGCCTCTCGGTCGTGCTGGTCGCCGTCGCATGGACGGGGCTCAGTGCAGCGATGCTGGCATGGCGCATGAAGACGGGCGCCAGTCTGCTGTTCGTGCTTCGTCATGTCCCGGCGAAGAAATTCGCAGGACGCGAGCTCCTTGCCTTGATCGGAAAGCGCCGCAGTTCCCTGCCAGAGCCGAGCATAGGCGGCATCGGCGAGTCGCTCTGAACCCATGCTCAGCCGGGCGAAAGCCGTCGGCAACTCGGCATTTTTTCCCAATCTGAACAAACGTTTAGATGAGACGCTGGTATTCAGGATGGCGGGCGATAGCGCTTGCCATGACAGGATTATTACAGTTCTATGACGCCACGCGGCGCTTGGGCGGTGAATGCATAATGACCCGGCGTTGCGCCAAGAATGTCGCTTACGACCTATTCTTTCAGCGCCCGCCTCGCCGCAACGGATCTCGTTGCGCGGCATGGCGTCACTCCGATCGCGATCATCGGCCTGTTGCACCTGGCCGCCATCGGCCTGATGGCCTGGTACGAAGTCTTTCCCGTATCGAGGCTCGCTTTCGTCCTGATCTGGGGTCTGTTGAATTTTTTCTGGCTTGCCCTGCTCCGGCGGCCGGCAATCGCGGCAGCGCTCTCGCTCATTCTGGTCGCTTTGGTGATCGTCCTCTCCGAGTTCAAGTTTCGCGTCCTCTGGATGACGCTGAATTTCCTCGACGTGATGATCATCGACGCCGACAGCTTCGCCTTCCTGTTCACGATCTTTCCGCAGCTCTGGCTCATCGTCGGCGTAACCGCGGCGGCGATCGTGCCGCTGCTGGCGCTGCTCTGGTGGATCGATCCGCTGCGGGTGCGTTTGCGCACGGCGATGGCGGGAATGACGGCCTGCTTTGCCGCACTTCTGGCGCTGGCTTTTACGGTGCAACTCGAACCGTTCGAGGCTTTTTACGGCCATAACCACGTCTCCAATTTCACCCGGTCGGGCATCAGCGTCGTTTCCGACCTGATGAAGCACGGTTTTATGGAGTCCGATCCCGTGGTCGCCGACCGCCTGAAATCGAGTGCGGACACCGCCTGCCAGCCCGCCGGCAAGCCGCCGCACATCATCATGGTGCACGACGAGTCGAGCTTCGACATCCGCTCGGCGCCCGGGGTCCAGGTACCGCCCGGCTACGGGGCGCATTTCAAGTCGTTCGACGGCAAGGCGCGGCAGTTTCTGGTGGAAGGCGTCGGCGGCGCCAGCTGGATCGCGGAATATAATGTGCTCACCGGCTTGTCGGCGCGTTCCTTCGGGCGCTTTTCCTATTTCGTCACCCGCATCGCCTCCGGGCGCGTGACGCGCGGCCTGCCCAACGCGCTGCGCCGCTGCGGCTATCAGACCTTCTCGCTCTATCCCTCGCTCGGCGCCTTCATGAGCGCGCGCAGCTTCCAGACGACCACGGGCATGCAGCAGTTCAGGGATGCCACCGACATGGGCGCCAAGGGGCTGCAGCCAGATGGATTTTTTTATGACAAGGCCACGCGTCTGATCGAGCGGGAGCGCGGCAACGGGCCGATGTTCCTGTTCGTCTATCTCGCCGCCAATCATTTCCCCTGGAGCTACCGCTTCCGCCCCGACCTCGCGCCGCATTGGCAGGACCTGAATAATCCGCCGGCGATCAACGAATATCTGCGGCGGCAGGCCATGAGCGCGCAGGACTACACGGGCTTTCTTGCCGGTCTGAAGCAGAATTTTCCCGCCGAGTCTTTCCTGATCGTGCGCTACGGCGATCATCAACCGGAATTCGCCGCCAAAATCATGGATCCGTCGCTTGACGAGAAGACCGTCGGCGAGCGGCTGATGCGCTTCGATCCGAAATACTACACCACTTATTACGCCATCGACGCGATCAACTTTAAGCCGGTGGATCTGTCCTCCGCAGCCGATACGCTCGACGGGCCTTACCTGCCGATGGTGGTGCAGGAAGCCGCCGGCCTGCCGCTCGATCCGTCCTTCGCCGAGCAGAAGAACATCTTCAAGCGCTGCGCGGGGATTTTCTATGCCTGTAACGGCGGCGTGGAAGCGCGGCGGTTCAACCGCCTCTTGATCGATGCTGGGCTGATCAAGCAGCTGTAGTTCTTCACGCTCCCCGGAGGGGCAGAGTAAGAGGCTAGAACCACCCCAGCCGCTCGACCAACGCCTGTAGCCAGACCAGACCGGCCGCGATGATCGCAAGGCCGACCGCGGCCGAGCCCATATCCTTGATGCGGCCGATCCGTTCGTCACGCGCGGGGGCGACGAAGTCCGATAGCTTCTCGATCGCGGTATTGAGCAGCTCGACTATCAACACCATCAGCAGCACGGCGATCAGCGTCAGCGGCTTCCAGTTTTCCGTGCCGATGAAAAAGGCGAGCGGCACCGCGAGCGCCAGAACCACCAGCTCCTGACGGAAAGCCTCCTCGCTGCGGGTCGCGGCGAGAAGCCCATTCCAGGTATTGAGGGTGGCGCGGAGGAGGCGGTCCAAGATCAATTCCTACGCGGTTCCCGGCGGCCGATACTTGATCGAGGAGGCCTTTTTCAAAGCTGCCAGCGTCTCCTCCACCGTCAGCAAGGGAGTCGTCTGGAAGGAGCTCAGCGCGCCGCCGGCGCTGATCGCGATCGCAGTGGCTGCCATCGAGACGTTATCCGGTGCCTCCCACAGGTTATAGGCATCGTGATCACCGAAGGCATACCAGAATCCGTGCAGCTTTCCGCCGACCGATTCGATGTATTGCTTGGCTGCCGCTCGGCGGTCCTCCGGGTTCTTGATGAGCTTCGCCCATGTTTCCGGCGTGTAGCTGAACCGGGTCAGGTAGAGGGGCATAGGGGCTTCCTCCTTTGCTTCATCCCGTCCGGCGGCCAATGTGGCGCTGAATGACGTCACACCGGAACCGCTCAGCGCAAGCATACAAGAGCGAAGGCGCGATTCCGAGACCGGCGTCAAGGCCGGCAGATTTCAAGCCGCGGCGATGGCGGCTGAAGCGTTACGTTGCATCGCCGGGTGCGCTGGCCTAAATACGGCTCGGGGCGCTCGATAAAGAAGAAACAATGGCCCGACGATCCGGAAACGCCGACCTGCCGCTGCATGGCGGGCATGTGCCGAAATGGCTGGCCGATCGCATGACCCGGCTGGGCGCGGTCATGAGCCAGGCCATCGCGCATCATTACGGCCGTGACGAACTGCTGCGCCGGCTGTCCAATCCTTTCTGGTTCCAGTCCTTCGGCGCGGTGATGGGGATGGACTGGCATTCCTCCGGCATCACCACCAGCGTGATGGGCGCGCTCAAACGCGGGTTGGCGCCGCTGCAAGGCGAGCTCGGGATTTATGTCTGCGGCGGCCGCGGCACGCATTCGCGCAAGACGCCGCAGGAACTGATCTCGATCGGCGAGCGCGTCGGCATCGACGGCGCGGGGCTGGCGCGCGCCAGCCGGCTGGTGGCCAAGGTCGATTCCGCCGCGGTGCAGGACGGCTTCGATCTCTATCTGCACGGCTTCATCGTCACCGACGATGGCCATTGGGCAGTGGTGCAGCAGGGCATGAATGGCGAGCGCAAGCAGGCGCGCCGCTATCACTGGCTGTCGGAAGGACTGACCAGCTTTGTCGACGATCCGCATAGCGCGATCGACGGCGAAGGGCAGGGGCGGATCGTCAATCTGGCGGACCGCAGAGCCGAGGCCTCGCGCCATGCGCAACTTTCGATGCTGCGCGAGATCGGCCCGGACGGGATCGTGCGCGAATTGGCGGCGCTGGAAGGCGAAGTGGCGGAGCAGCTACCGGAAGCGCAGCCGCTGCTGCCGCATCTGATCATGCCGGAACATCATGAGGTGCGATCGGAAGACGTGATCCCGCGCCGGCTGCATGCCGCTTTCGCGGCGGCGGCGGATCGCGGGCCGCAGGATTTCTCCGAGCTGCTGCTCACGCCGGGCGTCGGCGCGCGCACTGTGAAGGCGCTGGCGATGGTGGCGGAAGTGGTGCATGGCGCACCCTGCCGCTTCTCCGATCCGGCGCGCTTCTCCTTTGCCCACGGCGGCAAGGACCGGCATCCTTATCCGGTGCCGCTGAAGGTCTATGACGAAACCATCAGGGTGCTGAAGTCGGCGGTGCAGAAGGCCAAGCTCGGCCGCGAGGAAGAGCTCGGCGCGCTGAAGCGATTGGACGAACAGGCGCGCCTGCTGGAACGCGCAGCAACCGGGCCGTCGGTGCAGAAGGTCATTGCCGATGAGATGGCGGCGTCGCCGGACTACGGCGGGCGCAGCGTGTTTGGGTGGGAAGGGGCGGAAGGCAAAAAGGCGAGAGGTTAAAGCGGCTGCTTTCTTTCCTCTTTCGGGAGAGGGTGCCGAGCCGCCGGAAGAAGACAAGCCCGGCCATGACGAAGCCATAGCAACCCAGCCATGACGACGGGCTATATATTGTCTGCGATATATACCCCATAATCGGCTACCTTATCGCCCCTGGGAGAGGGCACCTTGGGACGTCGCAGCCTTTCGATCCGGCTTCATCTCGCCATTTATGGCGCGCTGATTGTTCTGCCCTTGCTTGCCGCGGGCCTGGTGATCGCCAAATTTTACGTTGACCAGGCGCGTGAGGCGATGACGTCGCAGGCGATCCAGACCGTTACGGACGCCACGGAAGCCATCGACCAGGAACTCAATCGCTACAAGCTCGCGCTGCAGGTTCTGGAATCCGCCAATTATCTTTCCGAAGGCAAGTTCGAGCAGTTCTATTTGCGTGCTCAGGCGTTGAGCGAGTCCGTCCCCGATAGCGCCATCTCGTTACGCAAGGCCTACGACGGTGAGTCAGTATTTCTGACGACGCAGCCATATGGCGAGCCAGTACCGAAAATGCCGGATTCCGCCCTGCGCGAGGCCGACAAGCTGGCCGTCGAGCACCGCAGTGCCGTCATCACCGACCTGGTGGCCGGAAGTACTCGCCCGGCTGTCGTGGCGCTTGAATTTCCTGTCGTCGTCGACGGCAAAGTCGATT